>NZ_JBZAYE010000619.1:0-4243 GCF_058244205.1 Variovorax sp. 20P10.2.4 | reverse complement strand
GCCCGCGGCGGCCGCCACGTGCGTGACCAGCATCGCGAGGCCCGCGCGTCCGTCGGCCGCCACCGCCGAGCCCGCATTGAAGCCGAACCAGCCCACCCACAGCAGGCTGGCACCGGCCATGGTGAAGGCCAGGTTGTAGGGCTCGAAGGGCTCGCGGCCATAGCCGCGGCGCGGGCCCAGCGCATAGGCGCAGACCAGCCCCGCCACGCCCGCGTTGACGTGCACCACCGAGCCGCCCGCGAAGTCGAGCGCGCCCATCTGCGCGAGCCAGCCGCCAGGTTCCCAGACCCAGTGCGCGATCGGCGCATAGACCAGCACGCTCCACAGCAGCGCGAACCACAGCACGGCCGAGAAGCGCATGCGCTCGACGAAGGCGCCGAGCACCAGCGCGGTGGTGATGATCGCGAAGCTCAGCTGGAACATCGCGTAGACCGTCTCGGGCACGTTGGGCGCCACGTGGCTCACGGCCAGCGTGCCGGCGTCCTTCAGGTAGTCGAAGCCCGCGAACCAGAAGCGCCCGGTGCCGCCGAGCCAGGGCCAGCCGGGCGTGAAGGCCAGCGAGTAACCGAGCGCGAACCAGGTCAGCGACACCACCGCGGCGATGGCGACCACGCAGGCCATCGTGGCGAGCACGTTCTTGCGTCGCACCATGCCGGCGTAGAAGAGCGCGATGCCCGGCAGCGTCATCAGCAGCACCAGCACCGTGGAGGTCATCATCCACGCGGTGTCCGCGGCGCTGATGGAGGCTTGCGGTACCAGGGCCATGGCGGCGGTCTCTTCTTGGAGTGGTGGTCCGGACTCTGTGCACAAGTCGTGCCACCATCGTTAACCGCATGAAACACTTTGGTTTGCTACGCCGTGCGCGAAAGTAAGGCAAAGCGGGTAATTCCCAATGCACTGCGGCGGTGCACCCCCTAAAGTCCAGCCACTCGCGAACGGGCCCTGCTCGTGCTGCCGAGGGCCGAGGAGACAAATTCCCGATCGACAAGAACAATCATCCAAAAGGCTACATTCGAGAGCCTGGTTCACAGATTGAAAAGCGCCGCTGGTCGGCGCTTTTTTTTGCCTGTCGCTGTCGCATCGGCGCCCCGAATCCTTGTCGTGAAAAGCGGAGGAACGGCCGGCGGTATCCCTGTTTATAGCTACTCTTTTGATAGCGATTCCGGTGCGACAATCGCGGCCATGGACATGTGGCTGATGACCGCGGCCTCGCTGCTCGCGGGGTTCGTGGATGCGATCGTGGGTGGGGGTGGATTGATCCTGGTGCCGGCGCTGTTCGCGGCCTTTCCCGGCGCGCCGCCGGCCACGTTGCTGGGCACCAACAAGAGCGCGTCGATCTGGGGCACGGCCGCTTCGGCGGCGCAGTTCAGCCAGCGCGTGCAGATGCGCTGGGGCGCGCTGTGGCCGGCCGCGCTGGCCGGTTTCTGCGGCGCGCTGGCCGGCGCCTGGGGCGTCACCCAGTTTCCGGGCGATTTCCTGCGCCGCGCGCTGCCCGCGATCCTGCTGGCGGTGCTGCTCTACACGCTGGCGCGCAAGGACATGGGCCGCCACCACGCGCCGCGCTTCACCGGCCGCGCCGAGACGCTCGCGGCCTGCGGCATCGGCCTGGGCATCGGTGTCTATGACGGCTTCTTCGGTCCCGGCACGGGCAGCTTCCTGGTGTTCCTGTTCGTGCGCTGGATGGGCTACGACTTCCTCAACGCCTCGGCCTCGGCCAAGGTCATCAACGTGCTCACCAACGGCGCGGCGCTGCTGCTGCTCGCGTTCAAGGGCCATGTCTGGTGGCACTACGGGCTGGCGATGGCGGTCGCCAACGTGGCCGGCAGCCTGATCGGCACGCGCGTGGCGCTCAGGCACGGTGCGGGCTTCGTGCGGATCGTGTTCATGGTCGTGGTCAGCGCGCTGATCCTCAAGACCGCGTACGACGCCTTCCTCCAATAGAAAAGGCCCCGGGACAAACCGGGGCCTTTTCTTTCATGGGATGCGCGGGGCGCTCAATCCTCGACGAAGGCTTCCTCGCGCTTGGACTTCACGGCCGGCAGCAGCACGATGCCCAGCAGCAGCGCCGCGGCCACCAGCAGGCCGGCCGACAACGGCCGCGTGACGAACACGCTCCAGGCACCGCGCGACAGCAGCAGCGCGCGCCGCAGGTTCTCTTCCATCATCGGCCCGAGGATGAAGCCCAGCAGCAGCGGGGCCGGCTCGGTGCGCAGCTTGAGGAACAGGTAGCCGACGAAGCCGAAGATCGCGACCATCCAGACGTCGAAGGTGTTGTTGTTGGTCGAGTACACGCCGATGGCGCAGAACAGCACGATCGCCGGGAACAGGAACTTGTAGGGCACCGTCAGCAGCTTGATCCACATGCCGATCAGCGGCAGGTTCAGGATGATCAGCATCGCGTTGCCGATCCACATCGAGGCGATCAGGCCCCAGAACAGTTCCGGGTTGCTGGTCATCACCTGCGGGCCCGGCTGGATGTTGTGGATCGTCATCGCGCCCACCATCAGCGCCATCACGGCGTTGGGCGGAATGCCCAGCGTCAAGAGCGGAATGAAGGAGGTCTGCGCGCCGGCGTTGTTGGCCGACTCGGGCGAGGCCACGCCGCGGATGTTGCCCTTGCCGAAGGGCACTTCGCCCGGGCGCATCTTGATCTTCTTCTCGAGCGCATAGGCCGCGAAGGCCGCCAGCAGCGCGCCGCCGCCCGGCAGGATGCCCAGGGCCGAGCCGAGGGCCGTGCCGCGCAGCACCGCGGGCGTCATGCGCTTGAAGTCGTCCTTGGTGGGCCACAGGCCCTTGACCTTGTGCGTGAAGACCTCGCGCTCGTCGTCGGGCTGCGAGAGGTTGCCGATGATTTCGCCGTAGCCGAACACGCCCATGGCGATCACCACGAAGCCGATGCCGTCGGTCAGTTCGGGAATGTCGAAGCTGAAGCGCGCCACGCCCGAGTTCACGTCGGTGCCGACGATGCCCAGCAGCAGGCCCAGCACGATCATCGCCACCGCCTTGAGCAGCGAGCCCGAGGCCAGCACCACGGCGCCGATCAGGCCCAGCACCATCAGCGAGAAGTACTCGGCCGGGCCGAACTTGAAGGCCAGCTCGGTCAGCGGCGGCGCGAAGGCGGCCAGGATCAGCGTACCGACGCAGCCCGCGAAGAACGAGCCCAGGCCCGCGGCCGCGAGCGCCGGGCCCGCGCGGCCCTGCCTTGCCATCTGGTAGCCGTCGATGCAGGTCACGACCGAGGACGACTCCCCGGGCAGGTTGACCAAGATGGCGGTGGTCGACCCGCCGTACTGCGCGCCGTAGTAGATGCCGGCCAGCATGATCAGCGCCGAGACGGGCGGCAGCGCGTAGGTCGCGGGCAGCAGCATCGCGATGGTCGCGACCGGGCCGATGCCCGGCAGCACGCCGATCAGCGTGCCCAGGATGCAGCCGACCAGGCAGTACAGCAGGTTGGTGAAGGTGAAGGCGACGCCGAAGCCGGTCGCGAGGTTGTGGAACAGTTCCATGGCGGTGTGCTCCTCAACCGGCGATGAAGGTGGGCCAGACCTGGATCTGGAGCTTGAGCGCCCAGATGAAGGCCACGTAGCTGCCCGCCGCGAGGATGGTGGCGAGCACCAGCACATCGCGCAGGTTGAAGTGTTCGCCCGCCATGCTCGAGATGATGGTGAGCGCGTAGATCGCGATGATCATTCCCATGGCCGGCAGGCCGATGCTCGGCAGACCGCCCAGCAGCACGCCGAACGCGAGGTTGGCGCCCAGCACGTAGGCCAGCGGCTTCCAGGCCCATTTGCCGATCGGATCGCCGTCGGTGGTCTCGACCACCATGGCCTGGAACATGATCCCCAGCCCGAGCAGCGCGAGCAGGATGCCCAGCATGAGCGGGAAGTAACCGGGACCCATGCGGGCCCCGTCGCCGATGTTGTATGCGGTGGCGCCGATGGCGAAGGCGCCGCCCACGGCCGTGAACATGACTCCTGAAAAGAAGTCGGCCTGGCTCTTGATTTTCATGTCTCTCGACCCTCTGTTTTGGAGGGATGAGGGTCGTTTCCGGCGGCTGACCGCTGGCTGACCTGACCGGTAGGGACTAATGCGTAGCGCTTACTACGGGTAAGCCCGCGCGGCCCCGATGCCCGGGTGGCGCAGAAACGAAAAAAGCTCCCGAAGGAGCTTTTTCAGTGAAAGGCGGCAGGGCCGCCATTCGATGGGATGCGAGGGCTTAGTAGCCGCCGCGGCCGTAGCCGTC
>NZ_JBZAYE010000618.1:0-4264 GCF_058244205.1 Variovorax sp. 20P10.2.4 | reverse complement strand
CGTGGACGTGGCGGCGCTGCAGGCGAAGCTGGCGGCGGACGGGGTCGACCTGGACCGTTGAGCGGTGGCAGGGGGCGCCCGAAGCGCGCGCGACAGCCCCCTGGCCCCATGTTTGCTATCGTTTGCGGCTCTCTCTTTTCGTCCAGACCGCTCCCGATGACCCCCGATACCGCCACCGCCGCCCGCCTCGTCCAAGACCTCGTCGCCTACATGCAGCTCGAACCGCTGGGCGGCGACCGCTTCCTGGCGCAGAGCGAGGACATCGGCACGCCGGCCGTGTTCGGCGGCCAGGTGCTGGGCCAGTCGCTGATGGCGGCCAACCTCACGGTCGGCGCCGATCGGCCCGTGCATTCGATGCACGCCTACTTCCTGCTGCCGGGCGAGCATGCGCCCATCGAGTACAGCGTCGACCGCGTGCGCGACGGCCGCAGCTTCACCACCCGCCACGTGGTGGCGCGCCAGCAGGAGCGCATCATCTTCGAGATGTCGGCCTCGTTCCAGACCGTGGACGACGGCGTCGAGCACCAGATCGACATGCCCGAGGTGGCCGGCCCCGAGGGCCTGGTCAGCGAGCTCGACCAGCGCATCGCGCTCGGCGACCGGCTGCCCGAGCCCTGGCGCAGCAAGGCGATCGAGCCGCACGGCATCGAGTACCGCCGGGTCCAGCCCGACGACCTGCTCGCGCCGGTGCCGCGGCCCGCGTCCGACAGCGCCATCTGGATGCGCGCGATCGCGCCGCTGCCCGACGACCCGATGGTGCACCGCGCGCTGCTGGCCTATGCCTCCGACCACGGCCTCTTGCGCGCCGCCATGCTGCCGCACGGCCTGAGCTTCATGACCGGCCAGGTGCGGCCCGCGAGCCTCGATCACGCGATGTGGTTCCACCGCGATTTCCGCTTCGACGACTGGCTGCTCTACGTGCTCGATTCGCCGAGCGCGAGCGGCGCGCGCGGCCTGTGCCGCGGCAGCATCTACACGCGCGACGGCCGGCTCGTGGCCTCGACGGCGCAGGAAGGCATGCTGCGCATCCGGGCGCTGAAGAAGGGCTAGACCCCGGCCTCAGAAGGTGTGGGCGATGCCGAACTCGAAGCCCGTGGACCGGCCGCCCGCGAAATTGCCCGCGTTGACCGCGGGCCCGCCGGGCAGCGCCATGAACGACTGCCCGCGGTTCTCGATGCGTGCCGCCTGGGTGTAGAGCGTGGTGCGCTTCGACAGCGAATGCGCGTAGCCCAGCACCCACATCGCACCGCCATTGCCGTCGACGGGACCGGCCACGGTGCCGGGCGCGAGCTGGGTCGTGACCGTGCCCGACAGCCGCGTGCGGCCATGCGAGAGCTGCACCTTGCCGGTCGCCACCGGCACCGTCGCGGCCAGCATCCAGTTCGCCTGCCGGCTGCCGGCCGCGCGGAACTGGCGCCAGGTGCCGGCCAGCCGCACGACGCCGAAGTCGTAGGCCACGGTCGCGACCGAATCGTCGAGCCGGTTCGTCGGCGTTCCGGCGCGCAGCTGCACGTCCGAGACCGCATGCGCGACCGCCGCGCTGAAGGGCCCGCCGGCGTTGTAGCCGAGCCGGATCAGCCGCAGCCGGGCCGCGCCGGTGGCGACGGTCTCGTTCTCGCGCGGGGCCAGGGCCAGCGTGCCCGAGAAGCCATGGAGGCTGGGGCTGAAGTACTGCAGCATGTTGCGCGCGTAATGCAAGGTGGTGTCGTTCTTCGAGAGCGGGCCGAACACCGCGCGCAGCGGGCCGTTCTGCAGCGTGTCGTAGAGATTGCCCGAGCTGCCCATGCCGATGTTGAGCCAGGGATCGTTCTCCATCCAGGTGACGTAGACCGGATGGAGGTCGTAGCCCAGGCGCAGCGTGCCCCAGCCGCGGTCGAGGATCTCCACGTAGGAGCCGCGGTTCCAGAACTGGCCCGGCATGCTGGTCGAGCCCACGTTGCCGGTGTCGACGCCGATCAGGGTCTCGAGCTTGATGCCCACGCGCAGGCCGCCGCCGAGGTCCTCCGAGCCGCGGATGCCGAGGCGGCTGGTGCGGTAGCCGCCGCTGGACAGGCTGTCGATCGAGCCGACGCCGCTGTTGCTCACGTGGCGAAAGCCCGCGTCGACGATGCCGTAGAGCGTGAGCGACGACTGCGCCTGGACCTGCGATGCAAGGCCCGCGCACAGCGGCAGCGCGAACCGTAAAGCTCCGAACTTCATGATCTCCTCCTTGGGGTGGCGTGGAATGGGCGACAGCGCTCCGCCCAGGGGCGATGCGCCCCTGGGGTGTCGTTCTTCGCGGCCCGCGGGCCGTGGGTGGGGAAGGCGGCGCCGGTGCGGCGCTAGGGTCCCGGCTTCGGGAAGGCGCGGGCCTTCACTCGGGCGCGGCCTCGGCGACCACGGGGTTCGACAGCAGGCCCACGCCTTCGATCTCGATCTCGATGCGGTCGCCGGGCTTCATCCACACCGGCGGGTTGCGCGCATAGCCCACGCCCGAGGGCGTGCCCATGGCCACCACGTCGCCGGGCTCGAGCGTCAGCGCCTCGCTCAGCAGCACCAGGGCCTGCGCCACCGTCACGAGCATGTGGTCGGTGCGTTCGCTCTGCATCAGGCCGCCGTTGAGGCGCGATTCGATCCGCAGCCCGCTCGCGCCGGGCGGCAGCGCCGAGGCCGCCACCAGCCAGGGGCCGAAGGCGCCGGTGCCGTCGAAGTTCTTGCCGATGGTCCATTGCGCGGTGCGGCGCTGGTAGTCGCGCAGCGTGCCGTCGTTGAAGCAGGCGTAGCCGGCCACGGCGTCGAGCGCCTGCGCGGGCGTGAGATGCCGGGCGCGGCGGCCGATGACCACGGCCAGCTCGGCCTCGAAGTCGAGCTTGTCGGACACGCGCGGGCGCACCAGCGGTGCCTCGTGGGCGATCAGCGAGGTGGCGCCGCGCAGGAAGAAGCTCGGGTAGTCGGGCGCGGCATTGCCGCCCTCGGCCGCGTGCGCGGCGTAGTTCAGGCCCAGGCAGATCACCTTGCCGGGGCGCGCCACCGGCGTTTCCCAGCGCAGCCGCGCGGGGTCGAGCAGGGTGGCGCGCGACAGCATGGCCGCGCCCGGTCCCGAGGCCACCAGTTCCTGCCAAGCCGTGTCGTGCGCGCCGGCCGGCACCTCGGCGCCCAGGCCCCAGAGTTCGCCATGGCGCTCCACCGCCCACTGGAGGACGCCGTCCGCGGGCGTCACGCGTGCATAGCGCGCCATGTCAGAGGCTCCCCGCCGGATGGGCGGCCAGCACGGTGCCGGCCGCCTCGCCGAAACCGACGCGCGCGCGTCCCGGTGCCTCGCACCAGCCGCGCAGGATCAGGCGGTCGCCGTCGTGCAGGAACGCGCGCCGGTCGTCGCTGTTCGCCAGCGCGACCGGTTCGCGACCGCGCCGGCTCAGTTCGATCAGGCTGCCGGCCTCGGGCGCGGTCGGCCCCGAGATCGTGCCGGTGCCCAGCAGGTCGCCCGCGCGCAGGTTGCAGCCGCCCACCGTGTGGTGCGCGATCATCTGGCCGATGCTCCAGTACTGGTGGCGGAAGTTGGTGCGGCTCAGGCGCGAGGCCGGCTTGCCTTCGGGCTGCAGCCAGGCCTCGAGCTCGATGTCGAGCGCGCCCGCGGCGCGATGGCCCGCGGACTCGAGATAGGGCAGCGGCTGCGGATGATCGGCCGGCCGGCGCCAGGGCACGCTGAACGGCGCCAGCGCGTCGAGCGTGACGATCCAGGGCGAGAGCGTGGTCGCGAAGTTCTTGGCCTGGAACGGGCCCAGCGGCGTCATCTCCCAGGCCTGCACGTCGCGCGCCGACCAGTCGTTGAGCAGGGTGAGGCCGAACACATGGTCCATCGCATGCGCCAGCCCAACGGGCGTGCCGCGCGCGTTGCCGCGGCCGATGACCACGCCGAGCTCGAGTTCGTAGTCGAGCATCTCGCAGGGCCGCAGCACCGGCGGCTCGTCGCTCGAGGGCCGGGCCTGGCCCCACGGGCGATGGATGCGCTCGCCGCTCACGCCCAATGACGAGCTGCGGCCGTGGTACGCGATCGGCATCCACTGGAAGTTGGGCGCGAGGGCCGCGGGCGGGTTGCGCAGGCGGCCGCCGTTCTCCGCATGGTGGATCGAGGTGTAGAAGTCGGTGAAGTCGCCGACGCGGATCGGCAGCGCATGCTCGATGTCCGCGAGCGGAACGAGCGCGGCCTGCAGCGCCGCGGCCTTCGGATGCGGCTCCTGCGCATCGAGCAGGCGCACCAGCGCATGGCGCAGCGCGCGCCATG
>NZ_JBZAYE010000617.1:0-4274 GCF_058244205.1 Variovorax sp. 20P10.2.4 | reverse complement strand
GCTCACCGGCTGGTGAGCGGCCGCGTCAGCGCACGCTGGCCGCTTCGCGCAGCGTCTCGAGGAAGCTGCGCCGCCACCAGTGGATGTCCTGCTCGCGGATGCGCGAGAGCAGTGCCTGGTGCCGCTCGCGCCGTTCCTCCAGCGGCATCTGCAGCGCCTGCTGCACCGTCTCGGCCGTGCCGTGGGTGTCGTAGGGATTGACCAGCAGCGCTTCCTTCATCTGCTCGGCCGCGCCCGCGAAGCGCGACAGCACCAGCACGCCGGGGTCGGCCGGGTCCTGCGCCGCCACGTACTCCTTGGCGACCAGGTTCATGCCGTCGCGCAGCGGCGTCACCAGGCCCACGGCCGCGGCGCGGCACAGGCCCGGCACGCGCTTGCGCGCGACCATGCGGTGGATGTAGCGCACCGGCATCCAGTCGAGCTCGCCGTAGTCGCCGTTGATGGCGCCGCACAGCGACTCGAGCTCGCGCCGGATGTCGGCATAGGCATCGACCGTCTCGCGCGTGGGCGAGGCGATCTGGATCAGCGTGGCGCTGCGCCGGTTCTCGGGGTAGTGGGCCAGCAGCTCGCGGAAGGCGCGCACCCGGTTCGGGATGCCCTTGGAGTAGTCGAGCCGGTCGATGCCCAGCAGCAGCCGGCGCTGCGAGTACTCGCGCTTCATGGTCTCGTACATGTCGCGCGCTTCCTTGGCATGGGTGAGCGCCGCGAACTCGTCGACGTCGATGCCGATCGGGAACGCCGCCGCGCGCACCGTGTTGCCGTAGGCGCGGTACATCTCGCCGCCCAGGCTCTCGCCCTTGGCCTCGTTGTGCACGTAGTGCTCGAAGTGCTGCACGTCCTGCTGGGCCTGGAAGCCGATCAGGTCGTAGGCGAACAGCGAGCGCATCAGCCATTCGTGCTGCGGGATCGCCGCCATGATGATCTGCGGCGGCAGCGGGATGTGCAGGAAGAAGCCGATGCGCTGCTTGCAGCCCATGGCGCGCAGCTCGGCCGCCAGCGGGATCAGGTGGTAGTCGTGGACCCAGATGACGTCGTCGTCCTTCAGCAGCGGCATCAGCTTGCGCGCGAACAGCTGGTTCACGCGCCGGTAGCCGCCGATGAAGTTGGCGTCGAAATGGGCCAGGTCGAGCCGGTCGTGGAACACCGGCCACAGCACGTCGTTGCTGTAGCCGAGGTAGTAGCTGTCGTGGTCCTCGCGGCTCAGGTCGATGGTGGCCAGCGTGACCTTGCCGGCCTGCTGGCGCCGCAGCTCGCCCTCGCCGGTCGGGCCGCCCTCGACGATCTGGCCGCTCCAGCCGAACCACATGCCGCCCGACTGCTGCAGGCTCTCGCCGAGCGCCACGGCCAGGCCGCCGGCGGCGGGCTTGCGCGGGTCGGCCACGCGGTTGGAGATGACGACGAGGCGGCTCATATCGCTGAATCCCAAGGAGCGGAGAGACGCATCGCCGCGTTGATGATGCCGACCATCGAGTAGGTCTGCGGGAAGTTGCCCCACATCTCGCCCGTGACCGGGTGCGTGTCCTCGGACAGCAGCCCGAGCGGATTGCGCGCGGCCAGCATGGTCTCGAAGATCTGGCGCGCCTCGGCCTTGCGGCCGATCTTCGCGAGCGCGTCGATGCGCCAGAAGGTGCAGATGTTGAACGCGGTCTCGGGCTTGCCGAAGTCGTCGGCCGCCTCGTAGCGGCGCATGTAGGGGCCGTCGCACAGCGACTTCTCCATCGCGTCGACGGTCGAGACGAAGCGCGGATCGCGCGCGTCGATCAGCCCCACCTCGGCCATCAGCAGGATGCTGGCGTCGAGCTCGCGGCCGCCGAAGCTCTCGGCGAAGGCCTGGCGCTCCTCGCTCCACGACTTGGCGAGGATCTCCTCGCGCATGCGCGAGGCATGGCCGTGCCAGTAGGCGGCGCGCTCGGCGAAGTTGATGCGGTTCTCCGCGGGCTTGCCCGAGGCGGCGGCCTCGGCGCGCGCGGTCTTGTCGAGCGCGCGCGCGATCTTCGCGAGCCGGTCGCAGGCGGCCCAGCTCATGAGCGCCGAGCTGGTGTGCACGCGCGCGCGGGTGCGCAGCTCCCACATGCCGGCGTCGGGCGTGCCGTAGACCGCGATCGCGCGCTCGCCCACGGCCTCGAGGTGCGGAAACTCCGCCTCGCCCGCGCGCTGCAGCAGCCGGTGGTCGTGGAAGGCCTGCGCGGCGCCCAGCACGATGTTGCCGTAGACGTCGTGCTGGAAGTGCTCCTGCGCCTGGTTGCCCACGCGCACCGGGCCCATGCCGCGGTAGCCGGGCAGGGTCTCGACGAAGGACTCGGGCAGCTCGCGCTCCAGGCCGATGCCGTACAGCGGCTGGATGTGCTCGCCGTGCGAGCCGATCACCACGTTGCCGAGCCAGCGCAGGTAGTCCTCCATGGTGCCGACCTCGCTCAGCGAGTTGAGCGCGCGCACCACGAAGAAGGCATCGCGCAGCCAGCAGTAGCGGTAGTCCCAGTTGCGCTGGCTGTCGGGCGCCTCGGGGATGCTGGTGGTCATCGCGGCCACGATGGCGCCGGTGTCCTCGTACAGCGACATCTTCAGCGTGATGGCCGCGCGGATCACCGCGTCCTGGTACTCGAAGGGGATCGCGAGCCGCTTCGACCAGACGCGCCAGTAGGCGATGGTCTCCTGCTCGAAGCGGCGCGCGGTGTCGGCGATGCCGTCGAGCAGGGTCTCGTCGACGCCGAACATGAAGTTGTATTCGCGCGAGACCACGAAGGGCTGGCGCGCGAGGATGTGCGAGATCGAGGCGTCGGTGTTCAGCCTGAGCGTGACGTCGGGGCCGACGTAGCGGATGTGGTTGCTGCCGCGCGTGACCTCCACCGGCTCGGTCGCGCCCCACTGGAAGCGCGGGTCGAGCGCCACGCGCATGCGCGGCGCGCCGGCGATCGGGCGCACGCGGCGCACCAGCATCAGCGGGCGGAAGTAGCGCGCGCGGCTGTAGAAGCGCGGCGCGAAGTCGGTGATCTCGATGCCCTGGCCCGCGCTGTCGAACAGCTGGGTGCGCAGCACGGCGGTGTTCGGCTCGTACCACTGCCTGGCTTCGGCGAAGTCCTCGATCTCGAAGCCCCAGGCCGCGCCGCCTTCGCCCGGATGCAGCAGGGCGTTGAACACCGGGTCGCCGTCGAAGCGCGGCAGGCAGCACCAGACCACGCGTGCGCGCGCATCGACCAGCGCGCTGAAGGCGCAGTTGCCGATCACGCCGAGGTTGAGCGAGCAGTCGGCCGGGCGCGGAAATTCGCGCGGCTTGGGCGCGGCGGCCGTGCGTTCGTCGACCGGCGCATCGTCGTCGGGGCCGGCCGCGCCGGCCACCGCTTCGCCGCCGCGGTCCTCGGGGGCCTTCTGGAGCTGCCGTGCTTGCGGATCGTCGTGCCGCCCGGCCGGGACTTGTTGTTGTTCTTCCTGCTGGGTGTCGCTCATGCGGGATTCCTTGGCGAAGCTTCTTCGGGAGCGGGGGAGGGCGCGTTCGCGAGCTGGTCGCGCGCCTGCACCAGCCATTCGTAGACGGCGCGCGGCGACTCGAGCCGGTGCAGTGCGAGGCTCGGACCCGAGCCGACCTTGATGCCGACGCCGCCGCGCGGCTGCACCACGGCGAAGCCGCTCTCGTCGGTGGTGTCGTCGCCCGCGAACACCGGCACGCGGCCCGCGAACGGCGGCTCGTGCATGAAGGCGTCGATGGCGATGCCCTTGTTGACGCCGGCGGGCTTGACCTCGAACACGAACTTGCCGTGCAGCAGCTCGAGCTGTGGCCGCTCGGCGATGGCGCGCGACATGGCGTCGCCGCACACGGCCTCGAGCTGCGGCGCGAGCCGGTAGTGCAGCGCGATGGCCGCGTGCTTGCGCTCGACCAGCAGGCCTTCGTGCACGCGCGCGAGCTCGTTGGCGATCTCGAGCACGGGCACCAGGTCGGGCGGATGCTGTTCCTGCATCGCGCCCTTGGCATCGCGGCGCTGCACGCCGTGCTCGCCCGCGGCCGGCAGGCGCAGTGGCGCGAGGAAGCGGTCGAGCACGTCGATCTGGCGGCCCGACACCACGGCGAGGGCGCCGCCGAGCAGGTCCTTGAGGTCGCCGAGCAGCGCGACCAGGGCAGGGGGGACTTCGATCGCCTCGGGCGTGGCCGCGAGGCCCACCAGGGTGCCGTCGAAATCGAGGAAGAGGGCCGCGTCCCGGCCCAGGGGAGGAGGCAGCGGATCGTTGCTGCGGATGGGATTGGACATCGTGAAAGACCTTAGCACGGCCCCCGCGCGCGC
>NZ_JBZAYE010000616.1:0-4275 GCF_058244205.1 Variovorax sp. 20P10.2.4 | reverse complement strand
CTCGGGCGTTTTCACGCGCCCGAGCGCCAGCGCGAGCGTCATCAGCGCCGCACCGCTCAACAGCCCGCCCAGGTGCGCCATGTAGGCGATGCCCTGGCCGCCTACCAGGTGCTGCAGCAGCTCGTTGGCGATCCAGGCCGGCAGCAGCAGCAGGGCCGGTGCCGTGACGTAGTTGAAGTAGAAGAACAGCTGGTAGAAGAAGCGGATGCGCCGCAGCCGGTACATCACGGCATACATGCCCATCAGCGCCGACACCGCGCCCGAGGCGCCGAGCCCGTAGCTGCCCTTGCCCGCATAGGCCCAGTCGGCCAGCGCCGAGGCACCGACGGCGCCCAGGAGGTAGAAGCTCAGGAAGGTGGTGCGCCCGAGCGCGAGTTCGACCGAGAAGCCGAACAGGAACAAAAACAGCATGTTGCCCAGCAGGTGGCCGGTGCTGCCGTGCAGGAAGGCGGCCGTGATCCAGGTCCAGGGCTTGAACTCGGCGTCCTTCGCGTAGTCCTGCGCCCAGCGCTCGGTGAAGGGCTCGGGCCACTGGGCATCGAACTGCTGGCGCTCGCGCTTCCACTCGTCGAAGCGCGGATGCGCGGGCGTGATCACCTCGTCGGCGCGCAGCTGGCGCAGGAAGACGCGCTCGTGCTGCAGGCCCTCGAGCAGCTCGTCGGTGCGCTTGAGCTTGAGCAGCTGCCGCGCAGCCTCGGCGCGCGGCGACTGCGTGCGCTCGAGCCAGTCGACGAAGGCCGGCAACTCGAGCGCCGGCAGCGCGCTCTTCGCGTAGTAGCGCGCGGCGCGTTCCTGCGCGTTTTCCTCGCTGCGCTGCGGGCCCCAGAACACCAGCATGTTCACGAGGATCAGCAGCACCGTCATCCACGGCGGGTTGCGCCAGCTCGGGCGGTTCTCGAGCGGGATGGCGTAGAACATGGCGGGCCCTGCGGGTCGCGGTGCTGCCGAGGGCCGGCGCGATCAGCCGAGGCGGGCGCGGTGGCGCGCGATCTGCGCCTTGACCTGCGCGGGCGCCGTGCCGCCGAGGATGTTGCGTGCGTTGAGCGAGCCGCGCAGGCTCAGCACGTCGTACACGTCCTTCTCGATCTTCGGGTTGAACTGCTGCAGCACCGCCAGCGGCAGCTCGGCCAGGTCGACCTTGTGCGAGGTCGCGGCCTTGACCGCGTGGGCCACGATCTCGTGCGCGTCGCGGAACGGCAGGCCCTTCTTCACCAGGTAGTCGGCCAGGTCGGTGGCGGTGGCGTAGCCGCGCAGCGCGGCCAGTTCCATCGCCTCGGGCTTGACCGTGATGCCGCCGATCATCTCGGCGAAGATGCGCAGCGTGTCCTTGAGCGTGTCGACGGTGTCGAACAGCGGCTCCTTGTCTTCCTGGTTGTCCTTGTTGTAGGCCAGCGGCTGGCCCTTCATCAGCGTGATCAGCGCCATCAGGTGGCCGACCACGCGGCCGGTCTTGCCGCGCGCCAGCTCGGGCACGTCGGGGTTCTTCTTCTGCGGCATGATCGACGAACCCGTGGTGAAGCGGTCGGCGATCTGGATGAAGGCGAAGTTCTGGCTCATCCAGAGGATCAGCTCCTCGCTCATGCGGCTGATGTGCACCATGCACAGGCTGGCGGCGGCGCTGAACTCGATCGCGAAGTCGCGGTCGCTCACGGCATCCAGGCTGTTCTGGCACACGCCTTCCATGTTCAGCGTCCTGGCGACCAGCTCGCGGTCGAGCGGGTAGCTGGTGCCGGCCAGCGCGGCGGCGCCCAGCGGCAGGCGGTTGACGCGGCGGCGCACGTCGGCCAGGCGCTCGGCGTCGCGGCTGAACATCTCGACGTAGGCCAGCATGTGGTGGCCGAAGCTCACGGGCTGCGCCACCTGCAGGTGGGTGAAGCCCGGCAGGATCACCTCGACGTTCTTCTCGGCGATGTCGACCAGCGACTTCTGCAGGGTGACCAGCAACTCGGCGATCAGGTCGATCTCGCCGCGCAGCCACAGGCGCACGTCGGTCGCGACCTGGTCGTTGCGGCTGCGGCCGGTGTGCAGCCGCTTGCCGGCGTCGCCCACGAGCTGGGTCAGGCGGGCCTCGATGTTCAGGTGCACGTCTTCCAGGTCGAGCTTCCACTCGAAGGCGCCGGATTCGATCTCGGCGCGGATCTGCGCCATCCCACGCTCGATCTCGGCGTGGTCCTGCATGGTGATGATCCCCTGCGCGGCCAGCATGCCGGCATGGGCGAGCGAGCCTTCGATGTCGGCCTGCCACAGGCGCTTGTCGAAGAAGACGCTGGCGGTGTAGCGCTTCACGAGGTCGCTCATGGGTTCCGAGAACAGGGCGGACCAGGCTTCGGATTTCTTGTCGAGTTGGTTTTGGGTCATGGGAGCCGTTCGGGAGGCAATAATGGGCTGGTTACCCAATGTATCTGCGAATGCGCAAGCCGGCGATTTTATCGGCCACCCCACCCGCCGCGTCCTCCGACCGCGCCCGCCCGCCCGCGCGCGCGCAGGCCGTGCTGTTCGACGCCTGCCAGATCGGCGTGGTGCTGCGCACCGTGGTCTTCGTCGAAGCGGTGGTGGGCGTGGCCGCGATGTTCGTCTCGGGCTCGCCCGGCGAGTGGCTGGTGCAGGCCGCCACCGTCACGGGCGGCGCCTTGCCGGCCACCCTGCTGTGGTTGGTCGCGGCCTGCGGGCTCAAGAAGCCGCTGCGGCGGCTGCCGGTGCCGTGGCAGTACGCGGTGGGCGCGCTGCTGGGCGCCATCTCGGCGCTCTATGGCTGCGGGCTGCTGCGGCTCACGGGCGTGCTGGTCAGCGCGCCCTGGTTCGCGAGCGCCCTGGCCGGTGCGTTCTTCGTCGGCATGGTGATGGCGGCGATGGTGCTGCGCGCGCGCGGCCAGACGCCGGCCGCCACCACCGCGCGGCTCGAGGAGCTGCAGTCGCGGATCCGGCCGCATTTCCTGTTCAACACGCTCAACAGCGCCATCGCGCTGGTGCGCGAGGAGCCCGCCAAGGCCGAGACCATGCTGGAGGACCTGAGCGAGCTGTTCCGCCAGGCGCTGGCCGATCCCGGCGAATCGGGCACCCTGGCCGACGAGATCGCGCTGGCCGAGCGCTACCTCGCGATCGAGCAGGTGCGCTTCGGCGAGCGGCTGCGCATCCGCTGGGACCTCGATGCCGCGGCCAGCGACGCGCGGCTGCCGCCGCTCTTGCTGCAGCCCTTGGTCGAGAATGCGATCAAGCACGGCGTGGAGCCGAGCCCGGACGGTGCCAAGCTGCGCATCCGCACCGAGCGACGCGGCTCGATGGTGGTGATCGAGGTGGTCAACAGCCTGCCGCCGCTGCGCTGGGCCGACGAACCGCTGCCGCGCGGCCACGGCATCGCGCTGGCGAACGTGAGGGACCGGCTGCGGCTGCTGCACGACATGCGCATGCAGTTCAGCGCCGGCATGGATCAGAAGAGCTACCGGGTGCGCATCGCGATACCCGCCGAATCATGAACGCATGCCATTGCGTGGGGGGACATGAATGAGCCTGAGGACATTGATCGTCGACGATGAAGCGCTGGCCCGCTCGCGGCTGCGCACCCTGCTGCGCGACTGCAGCGCGCCCGCGGCCGAGGTGGTGGCCGAGGCCGCGCAGGGCGCCGAGGCGCAGGCGCAGCTGGCCTCGATGAAGCTCGACGTGGTGCTGCTCGACGTGCACATGCCCGGCATCGACGGCATCGAGGTGGCGCGCGCGCTGCGCGAGCGCGCCGACGCGCCGGCCGTGGTGTTCGTGACCGCCCATGCGGCGCATGCGGTCACCGCCTTCGAGCTCGACGCGGTCGACTACCTCACCAAGCCCGTGCGCGCCGAGCGGCTGCAGCAGGCGCTGCAGAAGGCCGAGCGCTACCTCAAGGAGCGCGCCAGCGACAAGGTGGCGCAGGAGAGCGTGCTGATCCAGGACCGCGGCCGCGCCGAGCGCGTGCCGCTGGCGGAGATCGTCTACCTGAAGTCCGAGTACAAGTACCTCACGGTGCGCACGGCCGCGCGCAGCCACATCCTCGACGGCTCGCTCAACGATTTCGAGGAGCGCTATCCCCAGCGCTTCCTGCGCGTGCACCGCAATGCGCTGGTGGCGCGCAGCGCGATCCGCGCGCTCGAGCGCTACGACGACGGCGAGGATGCCGAGGGCTGGGCGCTGCGCCTGTCGACCGTGCCCGAGCTGGTCGCGGTGTCGCGCCGGCAGCTGGCGGCGGTGCGCGAGGTCATCAAGGACGCACGATGAACGACAAGGCGCGCGAGGACGACGCACCGCGGC
>NZ_JBZAYE010000615.1:0-4285 GCF_058244205.1 Variovorax sp. 20P10.2.4 | reverse complement strand
CTGCTGCTGGTCGCCGGCCTCGCCATCCTGCGCGCCGAACGGCTGGCGCAGCAGGTGGCGGCCACCGGCCAGTCGCTGATGCAGTCGCAGCGCCTCGCCAAGTCGATCTCGCAGGCCCTGGTGGGCAGCGCGCCGGCCTTCACCGAGGTGAAGGACAGCGCCGACGACCTCACGCGCCGCGTCAACGGCCTGACCAACGGCGACGAGGCGTTGCGCCTCGAGGCCGTGGGCGAGGCCTACGGCGAGGACATGGGCAAGATCGGCCCGCTGGTCGCGCGCGCCGATGCGAGCGCCAAGGCCGTGCTGGCCCAGCGCCAGATCCTGACCCAGGTGGGTGCCGCTTTGCGCGACATCAACCAGCAGTCGTCCACGTTGCTCGAGATGACCGAGACCGTCGCCTCGCTCAAGATGCAGCAGAACGCCACGCTGCCCGAGATCTCGGCCGCCGGCCAGCTCGTGATGCTGACGCAGCGCATCGGCAAGTCGACCAACGAGTTCTTCACGGTCGAGGGCGTGAACCCCGACGCCGTGTTCCTGCTCGGCAAGGACCTGAACACCTTCCAGGAAACCACGCGCGGCCTGCTCGACGGCAACGCGCAGCAGCGCTTCCCCGGCTCGAAGGACCCGCAGACGCGCCAGCAGCTCGAAGCCATCCTGAAGACCTACGAGCAGATGCGCACGCAGGCCTCGGCCATCCTGGGCAACCTGCAGGGCCTGGTGGCGGCGCGCGAAGCGCAGGCGTCGATCCTGACCGACAGCGAACCGCTGCGCAAATCGCTGGGCGAGCTGCAGGACAAGCTGTCGGCGCGCACCGGCCTGGGCGCCGGCACCATCGTGCTGCTGTTCGTGCTCTCGTTGGCCGCCCTGGCACTGGCCGGCGCCATCGGTTTCGTGCAGGTGCGCGAAGGCCGCGAACGCGCCGCCAACGCCGAGCGCGAACGTCTCTCGGCCGAGCAGGCTTCGGAGGAGGCCAGCCGCATCAACAACGCCAACCAGGCCGCCATTCTTCGGCTGATGAACGAACTGCAGACGGTGGCCGAAGGCGACCTGACGCAGGAAGCCACCGTGACCGAGGACATCACGGGCGCCATCGCCGACTCGGTGAACTACACGGTGGAAGAACTGCGGCTGCTGGTGGGCAACGTGCAGAACACGGCCACGCGCGTGGCGCTGACCACCTCGCAGGTGGAAAGCACCTCGACCGAGCTGCTGGCGGCCTCGACCGAACAGCTGCGCGAGATTCGCGAAACCGGCCAGTCGGTGCTGACGATGGCGGAGCGAATCAACGGCGTGTCCTCGCAAGCGCAGGAATCCGCCACGGTGGCGCGCCAGTCGCTGCAGGCCGCGTCCTCGGGCCTGCAGGCCGTGCAGAACGCCATCGGCGGCATGAACGCCATCCGCGACCAGATCCAGGAAACCTCCAAGCGGATCAAGCGGCTGGGCGAATCCTCGCAGGAGATCGGCGAAATCACCGAGCTGATCTCGGACATTACCGAACAGACCAACGTGCTGGCACTGAACGCCGCCATCCAGGCCGCGTCGGCCGGTGAAGCCGGTCGCGGCTTCTCGGTGGTGGCGGAAGAAGTGCAGCGGCTGGCCGAACGCTCCGCGGACGCCACGCGCCAGATCTCGGCGCTGGTGAAGGCGATTCAGACCGACACGCAGGATGCGGTGGGCGCCATGGAGCGTTCCACGCAGGGCGTGGTCGAGGGGGCCAAGCTGTCCGACAACGCGGGTACCGCGCTGTCCGAGATCGACCGCGTGTCGCGCCGCCTCGCCGAGCTGATCGAGCAGATCTCGCAGTCCGCCTCCCGCGAGGCCGATTCGGCCAACGTGGTGGCCGCCAACATCCAGCACATCTTCGCCGTGACCGAGCAGACCGGCGAAGGCACGCGGACCACCGCGCAGCAGGTGCGCGAACTGTCGCAGATGGCCGAGGAACTGCGTCGTTCGGTGGCCCGTTTCAAGATTGCCTGACACAGAAGAACGGCGAGCATCCAAGGTGGCTATCCAATCCCCCGTCGCGGCCCCCCTCGCCGGCAATCCGCCGGCCACCGAAGACCTCGGGCCGCTGGCCTGGGTGCTAGGAGAAATCCAGAAGTCGCTCGAGAACGTCGGCAAGTCGCTGCGCCGCTTCGCGCGCGATGTCGGCAATGCGGCCGAGATCGAGAGCGGCCCGCTGCAGATGGCGCGCCAGCAGCTGCACCAGGCCGTCGGCGCGCTGCAGATGGTGGGCCACAACGCGCCCGCGCTGGTGCTCGGCTCGATCGAGTTCGCGGTGCAGGGCTTCGTGGCCGAACCGCAGCGCTGCACCGACAGCGCCGCGCTCAAGATCGAGCGCGCCGGCTTCGCCGTCACCGATTTCCTGCAGGCCCTGCTGGCCGGCAAGAACGTGTCCTCGATCGCGCTGTTCCCGCAGTACCGCGACGTGCTCGAACTGGTCGGCAACGAGCGCGTGCATCCGGCCGATCTCTGGAGCGCCAGCTGGCGCTGGGTCGAGATCCGTCCCGCGCTCACGCAGGCCTCGCTGGCCTACGACCCCTCGGTGCGCTCGCGGCTCGACCGCGAGGTGCTGCAGCTGGTTAAGACCGGCGACACGCAGGCCGCGCGCCGCCTGCAGGCGCTGTGCCTGGGGCTCGGCCGCGGCGCGCTGCTGCCCCGCGTGGCCAGCTTCTGGACCCTGGCGGCCGGCTTCTTCGAGGCGCTGGCGCTGGGCCTCGTGCCCGCCGACAGCTACGTCAAGCGCGCCGCCTCGCGCGTGCTGCTGCAGTACGCCACGCTCGCGCGCGGCGACAGCGTGGTGTCCGACCGGCTCGGCCAGGACCTGCTGTTCTTCTGCGCCCAGGCCATGCCCACCGCGCGCGACGAAGCCACCACCCTGCGCAGCGTGCGCACGGCCTGGGGCATCGCGCATGAACAACGCGTCGACTACACGGTCGAGCAGTTCGGCCGCTTCGATCCGCTGGTACTGGCCCAGGCCCGCAAGCGCATCGAGACCGCCAAGGAGATGTGGTCCGGCCTCTCGGGCGGCGACATCACGCGCACGCGCCAGGTGGCCGACACCTTCGCCCAGCTCGGCGAATCGCTGCACCGGCTGCATCCGCCGAGCGAGCCGATGGTGCAGGCGCTCGCGCATGCGGTCGATGCCTCGGTGCGCAGCGGCCAGCCGCCCGACACCGAGCTCGCGATGGAAGTCGCGACCTCGGTGCTCTACCTCGAGGCCGCGCTCGAAGACCTCGACCCCAGCGATCCGCAGCTCACCCAGCGCATGCTCAAGCTCGCCGGGCGCATCGAGCGCGTGCGCGCGGGCGGCCATTCCGAGCCGCTCGAGCCCTGGATGGAGGACCTGTACCGCCGCGTCAGCGACCGCCAGACCATGGGCACCGTGGTCGACGAGCTGCGCAGCCACCTGAGCGAACTCGAGAAGTCGCTCGACCAGTATTTCCGTCGCCCGGGCGAAAAGGGCCTGCTGCGCACCGTGCCGAGCCAGCTGCAGCAGATGCGCGGCGTGTTCTCGGTGCTCGGCCTCGACCAGGCCGCGCACACCGTGCAGCGCATGCGCGACGACGTGGAGTCCATGGTGGGCAGCGCCTCGCCGGCCGACGAGATGGCCGGCTTCGACGCGCTGGGCAACAACCTCGGCGCGCTGGGCTTCCTGATCGACATGCTGGGCTACCAGCCGGCGCTGGCCAAGCGCCTGTTCGTCTTCGACGCCGAGGTCGGCGAGCTCAAGCCGCTGATGGGCCGCCAGGCCGCCGATGTCGAGGACGCCGAGAGCGTGGCCGCGCCGGCCGCCGAGCCGCTGCTCAGCATCGAGGAAGTCGATGCCCAGATCGCGTCGAAGCTGGCCGCGCTGGCCACGCCGGCGCGCAAGGCCAAGCCCTCGCCGATCGAGGAATTCAGCCGCAAGGCCGACAGCTGGACCGCCAAGATCGTCGGCCCCGGCGCGCTGCCCGACACCGAGGTCACCGAGCTCGAGGAAGACGACCTGCAGAACATCTTCCTCGACGAGGCGCGCGAGGTGGTGCACAACGGCCAGAACGCGATCGTCGCGCTCGGCAGCCGTCCCGAGGACACCGACGAGCTCACGATCCTGCGCCGCGCGTTCCACACGCTCAAGGGCAGCTCGCGCATGGTCGGCCTCACCGACTTCGGCGATGCCGCCTGGTCGCTCGAACAGGTGGTCAACACCTGGCTGGCCGACCAGCGCCCCGCCACCCCCGAGCTGCTGGCGGGCACGCAGCAGGCGCTGCGCGACTTCGGCCTGTGGGTCGAGGACATCGCG
>NZ_JBZAYE010000614.1:0-4329 GCF_058244205.1 Variovorax sp. 20P10.2.4 | reverse complement strand
GCGTCGCTCGGCCTGCCGCGCGAGACCGATCCCTGAGGCACGCCGCCATCGAACAGACACCTCTCACGTCCACAGTCATTCCCATGCTCGAACGAAGCGCAGCCCACTTCCCCCAGTTCTCCCGCCTCGCACCCGACTTCGATCTCGAGGACGTGCAGCCGCCGGCCACCGACGCCGAGATCGCGGCGCTCGAGCAATCGCTGGGCGTGCCGCTGCCGGAGTCCTACAAGCAACTGCTGCGCTGCAGCCGCGGCTTCATGCTGATGGGCGGTGTCGTGCAGTTCGGCGACCAGCATCCGTTCTTCCACGAGTTCGAACCGCTCGATCGGCTCGGCGAGGCGCAGCGCGCCGTGGTCAAGCGCCGCGGCGGCATCTGGCCGCCGCCGTCGAACGGCATGCTGTGCTTCGCGGAGTTCTTCATGGAGGCGGACGGCGACCAGGTGCTGTTCGACGTGAGCCGGGGGCTGGTCGATGGCGAGTACCCGGTCGTCTACTACGCGCATGCCGCCTCGCCGGCCTCGGTGCGCGTGCTCGCGCGCTCGTTCGCCGAGTTCATGGAGGCCTTCCTGCGCTACGAGGAATTCGCCGACGAAAACGAGAAATGAGCGAGGAATGAGCGAGGATTCATCGATTCGCGCACCGCGCCGACGCCCATGACCCACGATTCCCTCGACGCCCCTTCGCTCGCGCTCGTCGATGCCTGCAGCCAGGCCTCGCTCGCGCTGCTCGAAGCCAACCTCACGCCGCACGGCATCCTGGCCGCGAGCCGCACCGAGGCCGCGGTGGCGCGGCGCTACACGCGCATCTTCGGGCGCGACGCCGCGATCTGCGTGATGGCGATGTGCGGCAGCGGCGTGCCCGCGCTCGAGCAGGGTGCGGTCGCGAGCCTCGACGCGCTCGCGGCGCAGCAGGCGGCCAACGGGCAGATCCCGAAGTACGTCGACCCCGAGGGGCAGGACGCCGACTTCTGGTATCTGGGCTGCATCGACGCCACGCTGTGGTGGCTGATCGCGGTGGACCATGTGCGCCGCCACGGCCAGGTGGGCGCCACGCACTGGGCCGATGGCGTGCAGCGCGCGATCGGCTGGCTGCTGGCGCAGGAGCACCAGCACTTCCGGCTGCTGCAGCAGAACGAGGCCAGCGACTGGGCCGACATCATGCCGCGCTCGGGCTACGTGCTCTACACCAACGCGCTGTGGTTCGACGTCAAACGCCGCTTCGCGATCGCGCAGGCCGACGAGACCCGGCACCACTTCAACCACCTGTTCAACCCGTTCCAGCGCGACCTGCCCGAATACCACCGCGCGCGGCTGCTGCAGCACTACGCGCGGCGCGGCCGGCGCGATCCGGGGCTGTACCTGAGCTTCGTCAACCTCGCGGTGGTGGGCGACGAGGGCGACGTTTTCGGCAACGTGCTGGCGATCCAGGCCGGGCTGGCCGACGAGGCGATGGCGCACAGCATCGTCAACACCATCGAGGGCGCGCGCGCGAGCGATCCCTACCCGGTGCGCGTGGTGCTGCATCCGCTGTCGCCGCAGCACGAGCTGTGGCGCGCCTACATGGGCCGGCACCGGCAGAACCTGGTGCACCAATACCACAACGGCGGCATCTGGCCCTTCGTGGGCGGCTTCTGGGCCATGGCGCTGGCGAAGCTGGGGCTCGCGGCCGAGGGCTGGGCCGAGCTCGCGAAGCTGGCGCGCGCCAACGAGCTCGACGGTTGGCGCTTCACCGAATGGTTCCATGGCCGCACGCTGGCGCCGATGGGCATGGCGGGCCAGAGCTGGAATGCCGCCACCTTCCTGCTGGCGCGGCGCGCGCTCGAGGGCGACGCCACGGCCTGGTGAGGGCGCGCTCGAGGGCGGCCGGTTCCCGGTTGCGGCATACTCGCCACCCCTCGCAATCTCCAATCTGCCTCTCGCACAAGACCCCCGCATGGACAAGGAAGTCGACCCCAAAGTACTCGCCGTCATCGATGAGATGCGCCTCTCCGGCCCCCGGCTCACGCCGGTCGACATCGTCGCCAAGATGGGGGTGTTCGACGCGCGCGAGAAGGCCTCGGACCACGCCTGGCTCGCCACCGGCGACAACGTGATCGCCACCATCTGGGGCGAGTACGTGAACCTCGGCGAGGGCGGGCGCTGGTTCTGCCTCGAGTCGCTCGACGTGCAGTTCCGCCCCGGCGGCGGCCCGCGCTCCGCGTTCCAGTCGCAGCGCGCCGCCGACCGCCTCGCGCTGCTCAAGCGCACCTTCGACGCCGGCCAGAATTTCCGCGCCGTGGTGCAGACCAACCGCATCGCCATCGGCGAGATCGAGACCAACCGCAGCGCCAAGGTTTCGACGCGCGTGCGCGACGACGCTGAATGGCATGTCGCGAGCTGGGAACCCGAGCGCAAGTTCGCGGTGCTGGTGCGCGGCCCGCGCGACTGGGCGCCCGACGAGGCCGCGATCCAGGCCGCCCGCGCCAAGGGCAACGTGCCCGACGAGGCCGTGGCCGGTGCCGATGGCGCCTCGAAGCTGGGCTCGGCCGAGGCCGTGCAGGAGGCCGCCATGGACTACGTGATGCGCCACTTCAAGGGCTACGGCTACAACGCCGAGGACGTGCGCAGCCAGAAGACCGGCTACGACATCGTGGTGTCGAACTCGAAGGGCGCGACCCTGCTCAAGGTCACGGTCAAGGGCACGGCCTCGGGCTTCCCGACCTTCCGCCTCACGCGCGAGGAGCAGCTGAGCTCGGTCGGCGAGCCGCTGTGGCGCCTGCTGGTGGTGTCCGACGTGGCGACCCCCACGGCCGCGCACAAGATCTACAAGCCCACCGAGATGACGCAGGCGCCGGGCTTCGAGCCGTTCTGAACCGTCAGGCCTGAGGCTGCTGCTGCTGCGCGGCCTGCAGCTGCGCCGCCATCTTCTGGTGGATCAGGTTCACGGCCTTGAGCGGGCGCAGCATCACCTTGAACTCGGTGATCTTGCCCGCGTCGTTCCAGCGGATCATGTCGACGCCGTTGACCACGATGCCGTCGAGCTCCACCTCGAACTCGAGCACCGCGTCGTGCTCGGCCTTCACTTCGCGCACGTAGCGGAAGCTCGGGTTGAAGAAGACCTCGAAGGCCGCGGCCAGGTAGCGGCGCGTGATCTCCTTGCCGACCTGCGGCTTGTGCACCACCGGCGAATGGAAGACGGCGCTCTCGTCGAGCAGCACGTCGAGCCCCGCCGCGTCGCGCGTCTTCACGAGCTGGTGCCAGGTGGAAAGGGTGTCGATCGACATGTCGTGTGTCCGATGCTGTGGGTGGATGGAGCACGCCATGGTATCGGCTGGCGGCCCTGGGCGTGCTATTCGTCGATGCGCGAAAGCGCCTTGAGCACGGCCACGCCCCTGAAGGCCCGCCAGAGCCCGAAGGGCACCAGCAGCAGGCCGGCCAGCCGATGCCACGACGGTTCCAGGGACAGCGCGACCCAGATCCCGAGCGCGGCGATCAGCAGGCCACCGACGATGTTCACCACGCCGCCGCTGAGCCACTGCCACTGGAGCAGCCGCGCCGTCAGCGACAGCATGCGATCGGCCACCTTCAGTCCGAGCCGGTCGGCCAGCACATAGAGCCCGAGCAGCAGCAACGGCGCCACGGCGATGCCGATCAGGAGATATGCCGCGATGCCGATCAGGGTGTGCATGCGGCCCAGCTTATCAAGCGGGGCGCCGGCTCAGGAGAAGCGATCGAGCAGGCTGTACCAGGCCACGCCGGCCGCGATGTAGAAGCGCTGCAAGCCATGCAGCGGGATCGGCTGGAGCGGCGTCACCGGGTACGGGAAATCCGCCCCCGGCTGCAGCAGCCGCGCCGCCACGTGCCGGCCCATGCTGGTGGCCAGCGCGATGCCGCGACCGTTGTAGCCCAGCGCGATCGTGAGGCCCGGCGCGGGCGTGTGCACATGCGGCATGAAGTCGCGCGTGACGGCGATGCGGCCGGCCCAGCGGTACTCGTATTCGAGCGGCCCGAGCTGCGGAAACAGCAGTTCGAGCGAGCGCTCGAGGTGCGCGAAATCGGCCGGCCCCGCCGGATCAGCGAAGTGGCCTCGACCGCCCATCAGCAGCCGGCCCTGCGCGTCCTTGCGGAAGTACAGCAACAGGCGTTGCGAGGTCGAGGCGGTCTCGCCGCCCGGCAGGATGGCGTGCGCGGCGGCGCCCTGCAGCGGCGCGGTCGCGACGATGAAGCTGTTGGCCGCGAGCACCGTGCGCGAGAGGCCGGGCCACAGGCCGCCGGTGTAGCCATTGGTGGCGATCAGCACCTGGTCGGCGACCACGCTCGCGCCGCTGGCCGTGGTCGCGTGCCACTGCGT
>NZ_JBZAYE010000613.1:0-4336 GCF_058244205.1 Variovorax sp. 20P10.2.4 | reverse complement strand
CGAGCGCCACCACCGCGGCCGCGGCCAGAACCAGGGGCCAGCGGCGGGTCACAGGCCGATCTGCTTGAGGCGGGTGGCGTGCTGGCGGTACAGCGCGACCGGGTCGGGCGCGAGCCAGTCGCGCACGCCGAGCAGCTGGTTCACCTCGTCGAGGTGGTTCTGGCGGTAGTCGCCCAGATGCTTGCCCAGGCGCGAGGAGCACACGGCCACCAGGCCGTCGTTGGTCTCGCCGAAGCTCAGGCTCAACAGGCCGAGCGAAGCGTCGCTGGGGTCGAGCAGGTTGGTCACGGGCTGCTTGCCGGTCCACGAGTAGTAGCGCACGCCACCGACCACCTCGGCGCCGTCGCCGCAGCCCGTGGGCACGGCCTGCGGGAAGCGGCGCGTGAAGTCGGCCGAGCCGGCCGCGGTCAGCGAATCGAGCGCGGCCACCGGCATCTGCGGCAGCCCGGTGCCGCCCGAGCCGAGGTTGATGAGCGCCACGAAGGCATTCACCGCGCCGTTGAGCACGGTCTCGCTGAGCGAGCCGGCCGGCACGGTGCCGCGCAGGATGTCGGCCACGCGCGAGCCCTTGTTCGGGCCGGCCACCGAGGTGACCGAGGCCACGAACTGCGGCGCCACGCCGGCCACGTAGCGGATGGTCGGGCCGCCATGCGAATGGCCCACCAGGTTGACCTTGGCGGCCCCGGTGATCGCCATGATGTTCTTCACCTGCGCGAGCAGCTGCTCGCCGCGCACCTCGGTGCTGTTGGCGGCCGACACCTGCGCCACGAACACGCGCGCGCCGCTGCGCTGCAGTGCCGAGGGAATGCCGTACCAGTAGTCGACGCCGAACAGCGAATCGAAACCGAACAGGCCGTGCACGAGCACGATCGGGTAGCGGGTCTGCGTGGCGTTGTCCTGCGCCTGCGCGGGGGCCGCGAGGCCGAGAAGGCTCAGGGGGCCCAGCAGGGCGAAGACCGTGGAAAGCGCCAGGCGGCGCAGCAGACCACCGAAAAATCCATTCATGCTCATCTCCTTGAGTGCCGGTTAATAAAACGAACGTCCGTGCTTTTTATTGAGGGCGGATTCTTGGGGGAGCAACGCCTGCGCCGTATCGGGATAAACCCGGCTTGGCCGACGAAAGGTACGCGCAGTTCCGCGAAGGAAGCTCAAAGTTCTCGGGCGTTGCGTGCGCGATGAAGAAGAAAGGCGTCAGCGGCCGGCGGCGGCCGGACGCCCGCGCATCAGGAGTGCGTTGGCACCGTGAAGCCGATGCGCGTCGTGCCGTCCTGGCTGGAGGCGAACACGCGACCCCCATGCATGCGCGCGATGGCCTCGACGATAGCCAGGCCCAGCCCATGGTGGCGGGCCGAGCCGTCGCGCGCCGGGGCCGCGCGGTAGAAGCGCTCGAACAGCCGCGGCAGCACCTCGGGCGCGATGGTGGCGGCGCCGCGGTTGACCAGCACCAGCGCAATGGCGCCGCGCTGGCTTCCCGGGCCGCTGTCGGGCCCGATCTCGATCGCGATGGCCGAGTCCGGCGCGGCGAAGCGGATGGCATTGCCCAGCAGGTTCGACAGCGCGCGGCGAACCAGCGCCGCATCGACGTCGACCCTGGCATCGCCTTCGACGCGCGCCCGCAGCCCGGCCTCCTCGAGCATCGCGTCGTGGAAGTCGATCACGTCGGCCGCCTGCGCCGCCAGGCTCACGGTGGCGCGCGAGCGCGTCGCGCCGCCGCGCTCGGCCTGCGAGAGGAACAGCATGTCGGTCACGATGCCCGAGAGGCGGCCGATCTCCTCGAGGTTGGAGGCCAGCACCGCCTGCAGCTCCTCGTTGCCGCGCGGCCGGGTCAGCGCGAGCTCGGTCGAGCCGATCAGGTTGGCCAGCGGCGTGCGCAGCTCGTGCGCCACGTCGGCGTTGAAGGATTCGAGCTGCACGTAGGCGCGCTGCACACGCAACAGCAGTGCGTTGAACTGCGTGATCCAGGGCCGCAACTCCTCGGCGAAGGCCAGCGCGTCGATCGGCTCGTTGGGCCGGTCGGGCGCCATCGCCGCGGTGCGCTCGGCCAGCGCCTTCAGCGGCCGCAGCCCGCGCCGCACCAGCCAGAAGCCGGTCAGCGAGACCAGCGCCGTGCCCAGCAGCACCGCGCCCAGCAAGGTCCAGGCCAGGCGCTCGAGCAGGCGCGCGTCGTTGGCCACGCTGATGCCGATGGAGACCGTGAGCGGCGCGGTCTGCGCGCCCGGCGCGCGCCACGGCATCTGCCGGTCGCTGCGCACCCAGCGCCCGCCCGTGGGTGGCGTGGAGCGGAAGATGGTGTCGCCCGTGGCCGTGACGATGGAGAGGCTGAACTCGTCCTCCATCGAGAAGAAGTCCTCGAGCTTGTGCCGCAGGGTCGAGAGATCGCCGGCCTTCTCGCCCTCGGCCAGCAGGTGCTGCACCAGCTCGGCCTTGTGCGCGATCTCGGTGTCCTGCTTGGCGCCGAAGTTCCAGGCCGTGACCAGGTAGACCGCGAGGCACACCACGCTGAGGCCGAAGAAGGTCTGGGCCGCGAACCAGAGCGACAGCCGGCGGCGTATCGAGGGGGCGCGCATGCTCGCCGGAGAGAACGGGGGGACCGGGCCCTCAGGCCCAGGAGCGGTCTTCGAGCACGTAGCCCATGCCGCGCACCGTGTGCAGCAGCTTCACCTCGAAGGGATCGTCGATCTTGCCGCGCAGCCGGCGGATCGCCACCTCGACCACGTTGGTGTCGCTGTCGAAGTTCATGTCCCACACCTGCTCGGCCAGCGTGGTGCGCGAGAGGATCTGGCCGCGCCGGCGCAGCAGCACCGTCAGCAGCATGAATTCCTTCGAGGTCAGGTCGACGCGCTTGCGCGCGCGCTGGCACTTGCGGCTCGCGAGGTCGAGCTCGAGATCGGCCAGACGCAACACGGTGGCGTCTTGGGCCTGGCCGCGGCGCAGCAGGGCCTGGATGCGCGCGAGCAGTTCCGAGAACGAGAAGGGCTTGACCAGGTAGTCGTCGGCGCCCTGCTGCAGGCCGTTGACGCGGTCCTCGACCTTGTCGCGCGCTGTCAGCACCAGCACCGGGACGTTCTTGGTGCGGCGTATCGCCTTGAGCACCGCGAATCCGTCGATGCCCGGGAGCATCACGTCGAGCAGGATCAGGCCGTAGTCGCCCTCGGTGGCCAGGTAGCGGCCTTCGATGCCGTCGCGCGCGATGTCGACGACGTAACCGTTCTCCTCCAGGCCTTTCTTGAGGTAGTCGCCCAGTTTGGGCTCGTCCTCGATGACAAGAATTCGCATCGCCGGATGGTAATGAAACAGGGCCCTCGCAGGGGGTTACAAATTCGTAATCCGCTTGACGGACAAAGCCCTGTCGAGGCGTCGTACAGTGCGCTGCACCCGCGTTCCGTGGGGTCTTGAAAGCCTCGGTGCCGCAGGTGCCGTCGATATACTCCCGCTCCCATGCGCCGCTGGCTGTTGATCTTCCTGGTGTTCCTGCTTCCGCTCCAGTACAGCTGGGCGATGTCGGCCGCCTATTGCGCGCACGAGCAGGACGCGCAGACACAGCACTGGGGCCACCACGAGCATCCGGGCAACGCGGCCGAAGACCGCAGCCACGTCGACGCGGGCACGTCGAAGGACGCCGGCAACGTGCCGAATCCCGCGATCGGCGACTGTGCCCTGTGCCACTTCGGTCATGCGCAACATGCGGTGGCGGCGCCCGCCGAGGTGCCCGGCATCGCCTTCGTTCCGCAGGGCCCGCGCGCCGTGCTCGCCGAGTCCTTCGACTCCCACATCCCCGAAGTGCCCGTGCGCCCCGCATGGACTCTCGCCGCCTGATCCGGCGAGAGCACGCCTTCATTCCCTTTTCGCACTGACACCGTTCATGCACTGAGCTCTCGCCGGATTTTCCCGTTCGTTGTTTCGCAACCCAGGAGAATCCGATGCGCACGCTCTTCGTGCCGCTGGCCGTGTTGGCCTTGGCGGTACCCCCGGTCCTTGCTCAGCCTTCGCTGCCCACGCAGCAGGCCGCGGCCGGCACTTCCACTTCTGCTGCCTCATCGCAGGCCTCCGCCGGCCTCGAGCCCGCGGGCCCGCTGACGCTGCGCAGCGCGCTCGCGCTGGCGTTCCAGGCCAACCCGGGCCTGTTCGCGGCCCGGCGCGAGCGCGAGGCCACCGATGGCGCGCTGGTGCAGGCCGGCGCCTGGCCCAATCCCACGCTCGACGTGACGCTCGAGGACACGCGGCGCGACAACCGCACCACCACGGTCCAGCTGAGCCAGCCGATCGAGCTCGGCGGCAAGCGCGCGGCACGCGTGAGCGCGGCCGAACGCGCACGCGACCAGGCCGAATCCGCGCT
>NZ_JBZAYE010000612.1:0-4341 GCF_058244205.1 Variovorax sp. 20P10.2.4 | reverse complement strand
GGCGAGCCCTCGGTCCAGGCCGGCAGCTGCGCGATCAGCACGTCGGGCACCAGCTTGTCGAACTCGCGCGAGATGCCCGAGAGCACCTGGCGCAACCCCGGCGTCTTGACGATGCCCGCGAGCAGGTAGGCGCCGCGGATCGAGGTCGCCTCGAAGCGCAGGCTCGCATAGACCCAGGCCCGCTCGACCGCGCTGTCGACATGCTCGGAGATGTCGCTGATCGAGGTCGCGCCGTGCGGCAGCCGGTCGAGCGCGCGCACCAGGTCCTGCTCGACCGCGTCGAGGTTGAGGCCGGCGCGCTTGACGATGCGCAGCAGGTCGCTGTCCTGCAGCTGCAGGATCTGGTGCAGCCAGTGCACGAGTTCGACGTAGGCATTGCCGCGCAGCTTGGCGAAGGCGGTGGCGGTCTCCAATGCCTTGTAGAGCATCGGGTTGAGCTTGGAGAACAGCGAGACGCGGCGGATGTCGGTCATGAGGCCTGGGTGAAGGAAGCGGAGGTGTGGGAAGCGGTGGCTGCGGAACGCGAATGCAGGGCCTCGGGCGCGAACACCAGGTCGCCGGCGTCGGTGTCGGACAGGCGGGTGCCGAGCCAGCTGCCCCAGCCCAGGCGCTGGCCGCCGTTGAGCTGCATGCCGCCGGCCTCCTCCTTGCGCAGCACGAGCCGCAGCTCCCACGCGAATTCGATGCCGACGTACTGGCGCACCCAGTCGACCACCTGCTGCAGCCGCTGGCTGCCGGGCAGGAAGGCGCGGTACTGCTCGAGCGTGAGCGGCCCGAGCTCGAGGCGGAACTTGCTCTGCGCATCGCGCACGGCGAGGCCGATGGTGGCGCCGGCGCCGAGCCGGTGGTTGCGCCCGAACAGGCCGATGCGGCTGACCTGCGGTTCGTCGATGGTCACCCAGTCGCTCACGAACTCCTCGACGCGCACCGGCAGGTCGAAATAGAGGCGCAGGATCTGGATCAGGCCCTCGGGGTTGCGCGTCTGGCGCACCAGGTGGCCCGCCATGTGGGTGCGCGCATGGTCGGCGATGCGGTCGCGCTCCTTGAGCCCGGGCTGCCCCATGTTCATGAGGCTCGCGACGTACTCGACGAAGCGGTGGCCGTCGGGCCGGTCGAGGCTGTTGACCGACTGGGCATCGGCCCAGGCGCGGTAGAACAGCAGGATCAGCCGGTGGTGGAACAGGTCGGCGAAGGCGCTGAGCGTGTGGTCGTTGTGGTGCCGCTTGCGCTCGCGCGCGTACTCGGTCAGGTGCAGCGGCAGCGGGCCGTTGGGGCCGAACAGGCCGAAGCCGTAGATCGAGATCTGCGGCGGGCCGTCGCGGCTGTCGTCCACGCCCGAGACGTTCGAGGGCGCGAAGGCCATCGAGGGCTCCTGCCCGAGGCGCAGCGGCTCGTCGAGCGGGCGCGGCGCGCGGCCCAGCAGCGGATGGTCGCCGTGCGCGTCGAGCCGGCGCAGCAGCATGAAGAGGTCGTGCTCGAAGGGCTGCTCGACCAGGCCGGCCCACAACGCCGGATCGACCTGCGGCAGGCCGCGCGCGGGCGGCGGTGCGGCCTCGGCCCGCGCCTCGTTCACCACCGCCCGATCCGCCGCGTCGTTCGCCGGCGCCTGTTGCGCGGCGTCCGTGTCCTCGCGGAGGTCGGTGGTGCTGTTCATACGGCGGGTCGGCGTCCGATGCGCGGCGTCCAGCGCGCGATCTCGCCGCGCTGCAGGCTGGCCAGCGCGAACTCGGTGAAGGCGTTGAGCGACACGTGGCGGCTGAAGAACTGCTCGAGCACGGCGCCGAACAGGTACGGGCTCGCGCCCGAGAACGCGGTCTCGTCGAGCTTCAGCGCGATCTCCACGCCGCGGCCGAAGACGATCGGGCCCGGCTCGGGCAGGCGGCGGAACACCGGCGCCAGCTTCATCGAGCGCACGCCCTGGATCTGCCGGCGCACCGCGGGATCGGCGAGGTTGCCGTAGAGATCGAGCATCTCGCGCAGCGCGGCCGCGCCCTGGTCGGCATCGACGTCGGTGAGGCTCAGGTAGTTGAGGCCCAGGTGGCTGATGAGGCGCCAGGTCAGCGCGCCCTCGGCCAGCGCCGGGTAGGGCCGCGAGGGCCCGCGCAGGATGCGGATCGCGCGCACCGGCGCCGACACGCGCAGCGTGAAGTCCGACTCCAGCCCGGTGGGCAGCAACAGCGGCAGGTCGCGGTTGGTGCACAGCGCATCGAGCGTGATGTGGCGCAGGCTGTGCGGAAAGGGCGCGTCGTGCTGGTCCACCAGCGAGACGTAGACCTCGCTGCCGGTGTAGCTGGTGCGCGTGCCCTGCGCGCGTGCGCGGTCCGACACCAGCCGCGGTTCGCGCCGCACCGAGAAGTAGGCGCCGAAGTCGCCGTCGTCGGAGGCGAAGGAGCCGAGGAAGGGCCGGAACTCGCGCTCCTCGGAGCCGTTGCTCATGTGGCCGACCACGCGCTCGACCGTGAAGATCTCGAAGTCGCGCGGCCGCGTGCGGTCGATCACCGCATGGTGCTCGTGCTGGCCCGGGCCCACCGGGATGCGGTCGCTGCGGCGCGGCACCAGGTTGACGATCGGCGTGCAGAACAGCGAGAACTGGCGCGCGTCGATCAGCCGCTCGAGGTCGCCGTCGGCGCGGTCGAGCAGGATCACGATCTCCATCGTGGTGCCGCTCATCGCCGCGGCCGCGGCACGCAGCTTGTTGACGCTGAAGAACAGGTAGCGGTCGGGAAAGGCGAAGTACTCGTGCAGCAGCCGGTAGCCCTGGAACGAGCGCGCGTCGTAGGGCAGGAGCGCCTGGTCGGGGTCGAAGCCCTCGTGGCGGATCGCCTCCTCGCCCAGCGGCACGATGCGCGCGCCCTGGCCCGCGGTGCCGGGCCCGCTGCGGCAGACGGTGCCGATCGAGTGGTGCACCGCGAGCTCGAGCACGCGCAGCGCATGCAGCTCGGCGCCCGAGAGGAAGAACTCGAGCCGATCGAGCGGCATCTCGGCGAAGCGCGCGCCGCCCACGGCCTCGAGCTTGATCGTGATCGCGCTCCTGGCCTGCCGCGCGACGATCGGCAGCGCATGCAGGATCTCGGCCGGCACCGGCCCCAGGCTGGCCTCGGCGATGCGGATCGGCCACAGCGTGACCGCATGGCCGGTGCGGAACTCGCAGGCCGTCTGCTCGCCCTTGATCATGCGGCCGCGCAGGATCGTGTGGCGCGGCAGCTCGTAGCCGGCCTTCAGCGAACCCTCGTTGAGGTTGCCGTCGATTTGCACCACGCCCATGGCGGGCAGCGGCGCGAGGAAGTTCGGATAGACCACCTCGAGCAGCCGCTGCGAGAAGCGCGGGAACTCCGCGTCCATCTTGAGCTGGATGCGCGCCGTGAGGAAGCTGAAGCCCTCGAGCAGCCGCTCGACGTAGGGGTCGCTGACCTCGATGCCGCGCATGCCGAGACGGCCCGCGATCTTCGGATAGCGCTGCGCGAACTCGGCACCGAGCTCGTGCATGTAGGTGAGTTCGCGGTTGTAGTAATCGAGAAGTCTGGCGTCCATCTCAACTGTCCGTTGCGCTGCCCAGTGGCTCGCCTTGCATGAAACACGACATGGCCCCATCGAAAGGCCGCGGAGCAGGCCATGCCAGAGCACCCATGGAACCGGCTTCGCCGGGCCATCGGGTGCGCCCCCTTGAGGGGGGATCCGAAGCGACACGAAGTGCGCGGAGATTCGGGGGAGGACTCATTTCACAGGCCTCCGGTCGGGCGCAGCATCATGTGGCCGCTTTCCAGATCGAGTTCGGAGCGCAGGATGAACTCGATCGGATAAGGCACCGACCACAGCGTGCCGCGGATCTCGAGCGCGAGCAGGTTGTGGTGCTCGAGCTCGGTGGCGTCGGTCACGCAGCGCACGTCGATGCTGTCCTTCATGATGCGCGGCTCGAAGTCGATGATGGCGGTGCGGATGGCGGCCTCGACGTCGGCGAAGTCGACCTCCGACATGCGCCCGCCGGCCCAGCCGCGCACGCCGTAGTTGACGACCGAGCGGCGCGCGCGCGGCAGGTCCTGGATCGAATGCGCGGTGCCGAAGTTGGTGGTGTTCAGCAGCCACTGCAGGTCGCGCAGCACCGAGTCGCGCAGCAGCTTGCCGCTCATGAGGAAGGCGCCCGCGCGCTCCTGGCGGTTGCTCGGCTGCTTGTCGGTCAGGCGGTCGAGCAGCACCGGCTGCAGCCGGTCGCGCGCGACGCTCTCCTGCTCGCCCTCGGCATCGGGCCCCGACCAGGCGGAGGCGCCGGCCGTGGCCATCAGGCGGCCTCCCCGGCGGTGAATTCGATGGTGCGCAGCTCGAGCAACGCATGGTCGCCCGCGT
>NZ_JBZAYE010000611.1:0-4350 GCF_058244205.1 Variovorax sp. 20P10.2.4 | reverse complement strand
CCCACCACCGGGACCTTGCGCGGGTCGAATGGCGGCAGCATCGTGGGCACGACGGCATTGACGGGTTCGGAGGTGGCGGAGGACATGGACGGGGCGGCGCTGGAGGCGGTCAAGTGATCGATCGTGAGGCGAAGGGTGGATGGACGGAAGGAAAACGGAGGCCAGAACGCAAAAAGCCGCCAGAGCGGCGGCTTTTTCGCAACAGGCAAGCCTGCAGGCAGCTTACGCGGCCGCGGCGCCCGACGACTTGCCCGGCAGCTTTTCCTTGATGCGAGCCGAACGGCCGCTGCGATCGCGCAGGTAGTACAGCTTGGCGCGGCGCACGTCGCCGCGGCGCTTGACTTCGATGTTGGCGATCAGCGGGCTGTAGGTCTGGAAGGTACGTTCCACGCCTTCGCCGCTGGAGATCTTGCGCACGGTGAAGCCGCTGTTGAGGCCACGGTTGCGCTTGGCGATCACCACGCCTTCGTAGGCCTGCACGCGCTTGCGGGTGCCTTCGACGACGTTCACGCTGACGATGACCGTGTCACCGGGCATGAAATCGGGGATGGTCTTGCCGAGACGGGAAATTTCTTCCTGCTCGAGGGTCTGGATGAGGTTCATGATTTCCTGAAATCGATCGTGTCCGCGCTGCACAAAAGGCGTCGTTGGCAGGGGTCTGGGGCTCTATGAAGAGTAGACGCCTGCACCGGACGCGGCCGGCCAGAGGATCGGGGAGCCCGCGATTATAGCTTTTTTTTGAGCACCGCCTCATCGGCGGCGTTCAGGCGGCCGGCAGAGCGGGCCGCGTCTATCAATTCGGGGCGTTCCCGGGCGGTGATCGCCAGCCGCTGGTCGCGGCGCCAGCGCTCGATCTGCGCATGGTGGCCCGACATCAGCGGCGCCGGCACGCCATGCCCGTTCCACTGCTCGGGCCGCGTGTAGTGCGGGCAGTCGAGCAGGCCGTCGAGCGCGGGATTGAAGCTGTCCTGCACATGGCTGGCCACGTCGCCGAGCACGCCGGGCTGCAGCCGCGCCACCGCGTCGAGCAGTGCCATCGCGGGGATCTCGCCGCCCGACAGCACGAAGTCGCCCAGGCTGACCTGGTGCGTGACATGGGCGTCGATGAAGCGCTGGTCGATGCCTTCGTAGCGGCCGCAGACCAGCACCGCGCCCTCGCTGGCCGACCAGCGCTCGACCGCCTCGTGGCGCAGGGCCTCGCCGATCGGCGAGAACAGCACCACCGGGGCCGGCGTACCGCGCGCGGCCTGCGCCGCGGCCAGGCAGGCCGACAGCGGCTCGGCCATCATCACCATGCCGGGGCCGCCGCCGAACGGGCGGTCGTCCACGCGCTTGTAGTTGCCGGGCGCGTAGTCGCGCGGATTCCACAGCACCACCTCGACCTGCTTCGATTCGTAGGCACGGCGCGTCACGCCGCTGGCCATGAAGGGCGCGAACAGTTCGGGAAACAGCGTGAGGATGTCGAAGCGCATGCGCGCGGACCGCGGCGGCGGGGCCGGGGTCAGTAGTCGGGCTGCCAGTCGACCGTGATGCGCCGGCACGCGAGGTCGACGCCGTCGACGAAGGCGGAGACGAAGGGCACCATGCGCTCGATGGCCTTGCCGTCCTGCTCGGCCGCGATCACCAGCGTGGTCTGCGGGCCGGAGGCGAGCAGCTCGCGCACCGTGCCGAGCACGATGCCTTCGCGATTGACGACCTCGAGGCCGATCAGGTCGACCCAGTAGTACTCGTCGTCGCCGGTGCTCGGAAAGCTCGAGCGTGGCACGAACACCCGCGCGCCACGCAGCGCCTCGGCCGCATTGCGGTCGGGCACGTCACGCGACGAGGCGACGATGCAGTCGGAGTGTTCCTTGGCTTCGCTGATCGCGAGCCGGAAGGCGGTGGTCGCCGAAGCCCCGGGGGCCTGCAGGAACCAGCGCTTGGAAGAAAAAAGCGCCTCGGGCTGGGCGCTGTGGGGCAGGACCTTGAACCAGCCCTTGATGCCCCAGGCATCGGCGATGCGTCCTACTTCGATCGCATCCGCCGGCAATTCGGCGGCTTCGAGCGCGGGCAGCATCGCCGGTGGCCGCGCTGCTTAGGCAGCAGCCTTGGGAGCGGCAGCGGCGGCTTGACGGATCAGGCGCGCGACGGTGGGCGACGGCTGGGCGCCGACGCTCTTCCAGTAGGTCAGGCGGTCCTGAGCGATGCGGATGCTTTCTTCGTTTTCCTTGGCGGTCGGGTTGTAGAAACCCAGGCGCTCGATGAAGCGACCATCGCGGCGAACGCGCTTGTCCGACACGACGATATTGAAGAACGGACGGCCTTTGGCACCGCCACGGGAGAGTCGAATGACGACCATGATTTATCCTTGGGTGGGTCGCAGGCCTTCGTGTTTGAAGATGAAAACCTGCTCACGATGTTCTTCCAGCGTCGAGACACGCGACATGGCCACCCGGCCAGCGACACGCTGAAAAGCCTGCGATTATAGCCCGCGCCGCGTTCCGGCCGAGAATTCCTGCCTGCACTGGCCAGTTTCGGGCCCATTTACGGCCATTTCGCCTCCCCAATTTCCCCTCATGACAACGATCCGCCCCAGCCGCGAAGACGACATTCCGGCGATCGCCGCCATCTACGCGCACCACGTGCTGCACGGCACCGGCACCTTCGAGACCGAGCCGCCCTCGCCCACCGAGATGGCCAGCCGGCGTGCCGACGTGCTGGGCAAGGGGCTGCCCTACCTGGTCGCCGAGCGCGACGGCGAGCTGCTCGGCTTCGCCTACTGCAACTGGTTCAAGCCGCGTCCGGCCTACCGCTACTCGGCCGAGGACTCGATCTACCTGGCCGAGGCCGCGCGCGGCCAGGGCCTGGGCGCTCGGCTGCTGGCCGCCCTGTCCGAGGCGGCCGAGGCCGCCGGCGTGCGCAAGCTGATCGCGGTGATCGGCGACTCGGCCAATGCCGGCTCGATCGGCGTGCACCGCGGCCAGGGCTTCACCCAGGTCGGCGTGCTCAAGGACTGCGGCTGGAAGTTCGGCCAGTGGCGCGACGTCGTGCTGATGGAAAAGACCATCGGCGAAGGCAGCAGCACCCATCCCGAATGAACGAAGCAACGAAACAAGGATCGAGCACCGCATGAAAAGCAAGACGACCACGGCCTGGCTGGCCTTCCTCGGCGGCCCGCTGGGCCTGCACCGCTTCTACCTGCGCGGACTCGGCGACTGGCTCGGCTGGCTGCTGCCGATCCCGACCGCGCTCGGCCTCTACGGCGTCGAGCGCGTGCGCATGTACGGCGTGGACGACGGCTGGAGCTGGGTGCTGATCCCCTTCCTCGGTTTCACCATCGCCGGCTGCGCGCTCACGGCCATCGTCTACGGCCTGATGACGCCCGAGAAGTGGAACGCGCGCTACAACGCCGGCGCCGCGCTCGACGCCGAACCCGGCCGCACGAGCTGGGCCACCATCGGCGCGGTGGTGCTCGCGCTGTTCTTTGGCAGCACCATCCTCATGGCCAGCATCGTGTTCAGCTTCCAGCGCTATTTCGAGCACCAGGTCGAAGAGGGCCGGAAGATCTCGCAGTAGCTCGCGCGCCGCGGCCGGTCGATGCGCCCCGCTGAAAGCGGGCGCAACCACCGGTTTCCATGATTGACGGCCGCTCCCTCCCGGTTATGGTGTGCCCATAAATCACGACGGGCCGAGGGAGCATTGCCATGCTGGAGGACCCCGTGCTGCGTCGCGCGCTCGACGCGGTACATCATCTGACCGACCCCGAGCCACCCTGGCTCGGCGTGCTCGAAGGCGCGTGCGGCCTGATCGGCGGCGAGAGCGCGACCTTCATCATGGTCGATGCCGGCGGCCAACTGCTGTCGGCCCAGCAATGGAACGTCGACCCCGAGGCGGAGCGCGTCTACCGCGAGCACTACGTCCAGCAGGACATCATCACGCCGAAGGCCCTCGGCGCGGCGCCCGGCACCTGGCTCGACACGGCGGAGTTCTTCGACGCGGGCGACCTGTCGGGCAATGCCTACTACGCCGACTACATGCTGCGCTACGGCATGCGCCAGATGCTCAGCTACCAGATCGAGGACGGCCCGCATCGCCGCGGCGGCCTGACCCTTCAGCGTAGCCGGCCGCTGCAGCGCACGCGCAGCCATCTCGATTCCGAGCGGGTGCGCCATTTCACCCACGCACTGCAGTCGGCGCTCGCGCGTCGCCGCGAATACGCCGAAGGCTGGCTCGCCACGGCCGAAGCGGCCTTCGAGGCCTTCGGCGAGGCCATGCTGCTGGTCAATGCCACGGGCACGGTGCAGCACGTGTCGGCCCACGCGGCCGAGTTGCTGTCGCACCGCAGCGCGCTGCGCGTGCATCAGGGCCGGC
>NZ_JBZAYE010000610.1:0-4357 GCF_058244205.1 Variovorax sp. 20P10.2.4 | reverse complement strand
CGGTGCCTGCGCCGGCAGGTGCAGGGTGAAGGTGCTGCCCTGGCCCGGTTCGCTCTGCACGCTGAGCGTGCCGCCCAGCAGCTGCGTGAGGTCGCGCGAGATCGACAGGCCCAGGCCGGTGCCGCCATAGCGGCGGCTGGTGGTGCCGTCGGCCTGGCGGAAGGCCTCGAAGATCACTTCCTGCTGGTGCGGCGCGATGCCGATGCCCGAGTCGGAGACGGCGAACGAGGCGCCGCCGTCGGCCGTGCCCGAGATCACCAGCGAGACCTCGCCCTGTTCGGTGAACTTGAGCGCGTTCGACAGCAGGTTCTTGAGGATCTGCTCCACGCGCTGGCGGTCGGTGACCAGCGAGGCCGGCGCAGCCGGATGCAGCTCGAGGCGGAAGCTCAGCCGCTTCTCGTCGGCCAGCGGGCGGAAGGTGCTCTCCAGGCCCTGCGCCAGGCGGTCCAGGCGCGTGTCCTCGGGCACCAGGTCGAGCTTGCCGGCCTCGACCTTGGCGATGTCGAGGATGTCGTTGATCAGCACCAGCAGGTCGTTGCCCGAGGCATAGATCGACTCGGCGAACTTCACCTGCTCGGTGCTCAGGTTGCCCTGCGGGTTGTCGCCCAGCAGCTTGGCCAGGATCAGCGCGCTGTTGAGCGGCGTGCGCAGCTCGTGCGACATGTTGGCGAGGAATTCCGACTTGTAGCGGCTCGCGCGCTGCAGCTCGTCGGCGCGTTCCTCGAGGTCGCGCTGGGCGTGGCGCAGCGCCATGTTGCGCTGGTCGAGTGCCTCGGTGCGTTCGGACAGCTGGCTGTTGGTCTGCTCGAGCTCGGCCTGCTGGTTCTCGAGCATGGCCTGTGAGGCGCGCAGCGCGCGCGACTGCTCCTCGAGCTCCTCGTTGGCGGTGCGCAGCTCTTCCTGCTGCACCTGCAGCTCCTCGTTGAGCTGCTGGGTCTCGGCCAGCACGTCCTGCAGCTGCTCGCGGTAGCGCGCCGCGGCCAGCGAGGTGCCGATGTCCTCGGCCACCACCTCGAACAGGTCGCGCGCGCGCTGGTCGGGCGTGCCGGGCAGGCCGAGCTCGACCACGCCGTTGGACACGCCGTCGTTGGCCACCGGCAGCAGCACCACGGCGCGCGGGCGCATCTCGCCCAGGCCCGAGTTGACCTTGAGATAGTCGGCCTCGACCGGGTCGATCAGCATCAGCCGCTTCTCGGCGGCGGCCTGGCCCACCAGGCTCTCGGTGGGCGAGAACACCTGCTGCGCGTTCTCGGCCTCGACCGAGAAGCCGTAGCTGGCCGCGCGGCGCAGCGGGCCATGGCGCTCGCGCACGTAGAGCGCGCCCACGGTGCTGCCCAGGTGGCGCGAGAAAAAGGCCAGGATCTTGCGGCCCATGTCGGCGGCGCTGAGCTCGCCCACCAGTTCGCCGACCAGCTCGGTCTGGGCCGTGCGCAGCCAGGCCTGCTCGGTCAGGCGCTCGGTGTGCGCCTCCTGCTCCTGCAGCACCGCGTCGTAGCTCTCGGACAGCCGCACCAGCTGCCGGCGGCCGAAGTAGGCGACCAGGCCGCTGAGCGTGAGCGTGAACAGCAGGAACAGGCCCACCACCATCCAGCTGGTGCGCTTGACCTCGGCGTTGCGCTGGAAGCGCAGCGACTGCTCCGTGTTGATGAAGTTGTCGAACTCGTTGCGGATGTCGTCGGTCAGGCGCTTGCCGCGGCCCAGCTTGACGGCGGCCTCGAAGTCGCCGCCGCTGCGGCGCGCGGCGATCATGTCGGCCGCGAACTCGTTCCAGGCGCCCTGCAGCGAGCCGATGCGGTCGACGCGCTCGATCTGCTGCGGGTTGTCGCCCACCAGCTGGCGCAGCGCCGCGGTGTCGGTCTTCACGCGCGCCAGCGCGGCGTCGTAGGGCTCGAGGAAGCGGTCCTGCCCGCTGATCAGGAAGCCGCGCATGCCGGTTTCCATGTCGATGGAGCGGCGCTGCAGCTCGCTGGCGCTGCGCACCACCTGGTCGGTGTGCTCGACCCAGGCGATGGTGGACAGCAGGTACAGGATCAGGGCGACGAAGACGACGGCACCGAACAGCCCCCCGAGCAGCGGCAGCTTGATGTTGCGGCTCAGCAGGCGCTCGAAGTCGGCGGTGTCGATCGCGGCAGCAGTTTTCATTTCGAACGTAGTTGTGAACGAACAATTGACATTGTCTTCGACCGGACGGGACGGGCGGCGCGCGGCCGCCCGCCCGGCCCCGGAACGGCGGCAAGGCGCGAGGGAAGAGGAGGGGAGGAGAGGCCGCGGGCCTCCCCGAGGCTCAGTACTCTAGCCGCGGATACCAGTCGCTGCCGCGGCCGGCCGGCGTCAGGTCGAAGATGTTCCACAGCGGCGTGGGATCGACCGCGAGCCGCGGATCCTGGCCCGGGTCGGCGGTTTCGGCCAGCTCCGGCGCCCAGAAGTGATGCACGCGGCCCTCGCGCCGGACCCAGACGTCGAGCGCCGGCCATTCGCTGCCGTCGGGCGCGAGGCCGCGGTAGTCGCGCGCGAAATCGTCGCCGACCGTCTCATAGAACGGCAGGTTGCGCCAGCCGCGCTCGCGCGCGAAGGCCAGCTGCCGCGCCACCGGCGAGCGGCCGAGCACCGCGAACGCCACCTTCTGCGCGATGTCGCGCACCGGCACGTCGAGCGCGCCCAGGAAGGCGGTGCACATCGGGCAGGGCCGCTCGCGCTGCGGGCCGTACATCCAGAAGTAGGTGACCAGGGTGTCGTGGTCGCCGAACAGGTGGTCGAGGCCGACCGTGCGGCCGTTCTCGTCGCGGAAGCGGTAGGGCGGCGACTCGCCGCCCAGCGGCAGTTCGCGGCGCTGGGCGGCCACGCGCTCGACGTGGCGGCGCAGCTCGATCTCCTCGGCGAGCAGGGCGGTGCGGGCCTGGCGGTAGACCGCGCTGTCGTTGGGGTAGGGACGGCTCGCCGCGGCGGCGAGTTCGGTGGCGGGTTTCAGGGTAGTCATCGGTGTCTCCTTTCGGAAGTCGGACAGGCGAGGCGAAGGCGGTGGCACATCGGACCCTTCCGGACAGGGCGCCGCTGCCGGTTCGGCCCGGAAACGCCCGTGCGCCCCAGCCTACGCGCCGACAGGGATACTGTGAATTCCACCAGAACACTGGATGAATATCCATATACTGGCGGCCGCCGCATCCTGTCGAACCACCACGCCGATGTCCCGCGAAGCCCTCTGCGCCACCGTTGCGCCCGTCTCCGTCAAGGCGCTGTGCGCCTTCGGCGCGAAGGCCGGCGACCTCGACCTGCGCTTCGTGCCCGCGCCCAGCGCGCAGGAAGGCATGGCAGGCCACGCGCTGGTGCAGGGCCGGCGCGGCGAGAACTACCAGAGCGAGGTCGCGCTGCAGTCCGAATGCGGCGCCCTGCTGGTGCGCGGCCGCGCCGACGGCTACGAGCTGCAGTCGGGCAGTGCCCGCGTCGAGGAGATCAAGACCTTCCGCGGCGACTTCGACGCCATCCGCGGCAACCACCGCGCGCTGCACTGGGCGCAGGCGCGCTGCTACGGCTGGATGCTCTGCGAGGCCGACGGCCATGCGGCGATCACCGTGGCGCTGGTCTACCTCGACCTCGCGAGCGGCGAGGAAACCGTGCTCGAGGAACTGCACACGCGCGAGGAACTGCAGGCCCACTTCGAGGACCTCTGCGGCCGCTACATCGCCTGGGCCGAGCGCGAGGGCCGGCATCACGCGGCGCTGGCGGACCTGCTGGGCGCGCTGGCCTTTCCGCATGGCGCCTTCCGCACCGGCCAGCGCGAGCTCGCCGAGGCGGTCTACCGCGCGGCCTCGAAGGGCCACTGCCTGATGGCGCAGGCGCCCACCGGCATCGGCAAGACGCTGGCCACGCTGTTTCCGCTGCTCAAGGCGCGCGCGGCCGGCCGCGTCGACAAGGTGTTCTTTCTCACGGCCAAGACCTCGGGCCGCGCGATCGCGCTCGAGGCGCTGCGGCTGCTCGAGCGCCAGGCCGCCGCGGGCGGCAAGGCACCGGCCGATCCGCTGCGCGTGCTCGAGCTGACCGCGCGCGAAAAGGTCTGCGAGCACCCGGGCCGGGCCTGCCATGGCGATGCCTGTCCGCTCGCCAAGGGCTTCTACGACCGGCTGCCGGCAGCGCGCGCCGAAGCCGCGCGCGCCGCCTGGCTCGACCGCCCGGCGCTGCGCCGCATCGCGCTCGCGCACGAGATCTGCCCCTATTTCCTGGGACAGGAAATGGCCCACTGGAGCGACGTGGTGGTCGGCGACTACAACTACTACTTCGACGGCAGCGCCTTCCTCTGGGCCACCATGAAGGAGCGCGAATGGCGCGCCGCGCTGCTGGTCGACGAGGCCCACAACCTGCT
>NZ_JBZAYE010000061.1:0-21297 GCF_058244205.1 Variovorax sp. 20P10.2.4 | reverse complement strand
ATTGGCGAAAGCAAAGCAAAAGCAGAAAACAAAAAGCGCCCCGTCCATGACAGGGCGCTTTTTTATTGCCGGGTCAATTGGCGGCGTAAAGCAAGAAATTGGTCAAACGACCTTGAAGGCAGGCAAATCCACCAGGTGAGGACGGCCGCCCAGCATCCGCGGAAGCGTCTCCGCATTGACCTCGAACGGGACCCCAGGAGCGATCTGGCTGACCTGATCGAGCCGGTCCACCAAGTCCTGCGGTAGCGCCAGGTCCAGCGCCAGAAGGTTGTTATCGAGCTGCTCCACCGTACGCGGACCGATGATCGTGATGATCGATGTGGTGGACTTCCGCGCCTTGGCGCCGACCCATGCCAGCGCCACTTCGGCCGGCGATCTCCCGAGCTGTACACCCGCATCGATCACGGCGTCCACGACGGCCGCGTCGCGATCGGTCTTCTCGGTGCGGATGACCCGGCCCATGCCCTGCAGCCGACCTTGCTCTCCATTGCGGTACTTGCCCGTGAGCAGGCCGCCCCCGAGCGGGGACCACACGGCAGCGGCCAAGCCCAGGGCTTCGGCCATGGGCATCAGCTCGCGGTCGGCGCTGCGTTCGATCAGGCTGTATTCGAACTGCACCCCGACCAGCGGCGACCAGCCACGCAGTTCCGCCAGCAGGTCCGCGCGCGCGATGCGCCAAGCCGGGAAGTTCGAGAAACCGGCGTAGAGGATCTTCCCCGCGCGCACCAGGTCATCGAGCCCTCGCAGAATTTCCTCGGTGGGTGTGACGTTATCGGAGTGATGGACCCACAGCAGGTCGATGCGGTCCGTCTTGAGCCGTTGCAGGCTCTGCTCGACGGAGTAGACGAGGTTCTTGCGGCTGTTGCCAGTCTTGGCCAGCGTCGGCTCCTTCGATGCGCCGCCGCTGTACTTCGTCGCCACCACGATGTCGTCGCGGACCGGTGCGATGAGCTCGCCCAGCATGGATTCGGACTGGCCGAACTGGTAGCCATCGGCGGTGTCGAAAAAGTTGCCGCCGGCCTCGAGATAGCGATCGAACACCCGGCGCGCATCGGCATGTTCGGAGCCGTAGCCCCAGCCCGTGCCGAACAGGGCGACACCGAGAGCGAATTCAGAGACGCGAAGGCCGGACTTGCGGCCGAGAAGACGATAGCGCATGGAATTTCTCCTTCGTTGATGGACGATCACTCACCCGGCGCCACCATGTGCGCCTCTTGCAGGCCGTTCGGCGCATGGACATCGCGGCCGGGCATCAGCAGCCGTGTCAGCACCAGCGCGGCCACGGCCACGCCGGCGGCGGACCACGCGGCGGCGGCGAATCCGGTGCCGAATGCATGTCGCAACGCAGTTGCAGCAGCGGCGGCCGCATCAGTGGGAAGCGCCTGCAATGCGTGCAGCGCCCCCGCCACATCGCCCGCGCTGAAGCGCTTGGCCACATCCCGGGCCAACGCAGGCGCCAATGGCCACTGCGCAGCCGCGCGCTGGAAATCCGCAGTGGCCATCGCGACCAGCACCGCACCCAATCCGGCCACGCCCGCCAGCAGACCGCTGAAGCGCGTGGTGCCCGCCAGGCCCGAGGCCATGCCCGCGCGCTGCGGCGGGATCGCACCCTGCATGGCCTTGGCCGTTTCGCCGTTGAGCAGGCCGGCACCGGTGCCCGCAAGCGCCATCGCACAGGCGAAGGCCAGGTAGTTCGAACCGCTGGTGGCCAGCAGCGCCATGGCCGCGTTCGCCGCGCCGCTCAATCCCAGGCCCAGGCACAGCAACGCGCGCGGCGTCCATCCGGCCGTGTAGTGGGCCGCGACGCGCGGCACCAGGAACATGGGCAGCGCGAACGGCAGCATCGAGATGCCCGCGCTGGCCGGCGACAGGCCAAAGGCGTTCTGCAAGTACAGCGGCAGGTAGAACAGCATGACCTGCGCCCCCGCCGCATAGCCCACCATGGCGAAAGCGCTGCCGACGAAGGCCGGCGAGCGCAGCAGCCTGAAGTCGACCATGGGCCGTGCCTGCAGGCCCTCGATCACCACGAAGGCCTCGAGCAGCAGCACGCCGCCGATCAGGCGCCCCAGCACCGCGGGCGAAGTCCAGCCCAGCGCGTTGCCGTCGATGGCGGCCCAGGTCAGCAGGAACAGCGCACCGCTGAAGGTGGCGACGCCGCCATAGTCCAGGCGCACGGCTTCCTTGTCGCGCGACTCTTCCACCACCCGCAGCGTGGCGGCGATCAGCACCACGCCGATCGGCAGGTTGATGAGAAACACCCAGTGCCAGCCGATGGTGCTCGAGATCACGCCGCCGAGGATGGGCCCGCAGGTGATGGCGATGCCCAGGCAGGCGCCCCAGAACGCGTAGGCCCGTGCGCGCGCGGGTCCCTGGAAGCTGTGGTTGATCACCGCCAGCGCCGCCGTCAACAGCAGGGCTGCGCCGATCCCCTGGAACGCCCGCGACACATTCAGCACCCAGGCGGCCGGGGCCGTGCCGCAGAACAGCGAAGCGCCGACGAAGAGCACCTGCCCCACCACCATGATGCGTCGCCGGCCATACCGGTCGCACAGCGAGCCCGCCGCCATGAGCAGGGCCGCGAAGGGCAGCATGTACGCGGTGATCACCCACTGCATGTCCGCGAACTCGGCATTGAGCGTGTGCGCGATGGTGGGCAGGGCGACCGCCACCACGTTGGTGTCGAGCATCACCAGCGACGACACCATGGAGGCCACCAGCAGAACGGCCTGCTGGCGACGTGGATCCTGCGCAATGGCAGGCGAGGCTGCGGCCCGTTGTGGCGCGGGCGTGGGTGGAATGCTGGCGGTCATGATTTAAGGGCATATGCCCATATTGGGGTCAACGGGAAAAGCGGTGGATGCAAGCCCGAAAAATCAGGAGGCCCGCGAACTCAGCCGTTCATCCGCGGCGATGTCCAGCAAGGTGATGCGCAAGATCGCCGCCTCCGCTTCGCCGAACACCTCGCAGAAGCGGTCCTGCGCGCGTTGCCACAGCGGTTGCGCGCGAGCGACGAGTGCCTGGCCCTTGCGGGTCAGCACGACCTGGCGCTGGCGCCGATCCGACTCGCCATGCTGCAGCGCCAGCAGGCCATCGCGTTCCAGCGGGCGCAAGGTGTGGCCCAGGGCTGAGCGGTCCATCACCAGGGCATCGGCCAGCACCTGAAGGGTGGGCGCCTCGCTGGCACGCCGGCTCAGTTCCATCAGGATCGAGTACTGGGTGGAACGCAGCCCCACGGGTGCCAGCGCTTCGTCATAGAGCTGCGTGACGCGGCGTGTGGCCTTGCGCAGCGCGGTGCTGCAGCACATGCCGTGGTGGTGATGGGCGGAGGTCATGCGCAATTATGGGTATATGCCCATAAACCGCGAGGGCGGTAGTGTTTACCGCGTGGCGCTGCCGCTTCGCCGTGAGCGCCTTGCGGCCGGGGCCGCCGTCAACCACCGTGCCGAGCCCGCTACGGCTCAGCGATGCACCCCGCAACCGCCGATGCCGCAAGCACACGCGGATTGGCCAGATAGACATCGCCGTCCCCCATCCGCCCCGGCATGTTCCTGTTCGTCGCAGAGATGGCGACCTGCCCCGCGCGAGGCCCCCCGGGGCCCGCACTGATGCACGCGCCGCATCCAGGCTCGTCGATCACCGTCACGCCGGCCGCGACAAGCACGTCGTGGTAGCCCGCCTGCCTGGCCTGTTGCTGCACCAGCTGCGAGCCGTATTGCACATAGGTCGGAATGCGGACGCGACGGCCGCTGAAGATTTCGGCATACATCGCAATGCTGCCCAGGTCACCGGCAGTGCACGAGCCGCCATAGGCCAGGTCCAGCGGCGTTCCCAGCACCTGCTCGAGCGGCACCCCGTTGCCGGGATGGCCGGGGCGTGCCACCAGGGTCTGGATCGCGCCGAGGTCGACGCTCATCACGCGTTCGTATTCGGCCTCCGGATCGGGACGCAGGCACAAGGCCCAGGCATCCTCCGGCGCGATCTGCCGCCGGACGGCCAGGTGATCGATCATCGCCAACGTGGGCTCGCACACGGCGGTCAGTGCATTGCATTCGACCGCCATGTTCGCGAGCACGGCCTGCTCGTCGAACATCAAGGTCTCGAGGCCGCTGCCGCCGAACTCGATGACGCGGCCGGTGAAGATGCCCGACGTTTTGCCGATGCCGGCCAGGTGGAGCATCACGTCCTTCGCCGTGCAGGCCGCGGGCAAGCGGCCCTCGAGCTGGACCCGGACGGTCCGGGGGACACGAACGCCGAGGACGTTCCACTCCCACACGGCCGCGATCTCGCTGTTGCCTACGCCGTAGGCCAGGCAATTGAGCGCGCCGGCGGAGCAGGTGTGCGAGTCGGTCCCGACGATGACCTGGCCGGGAAGGGCGACCTGCTCGCGGATCACCGTGTGGCAGATGCCGGTAGGCGCTCCCTGCGGCGTGGCGTGCCAATGCATTCCGGTCCGCTCGGCCAGCGCACGCTGGGACATGCGCAGGTCGGCGATGCCGGCCAGCGCTTCGGCATCGATGCCCGGCAATCGCGACGCAAGCGTCAGGTGGTCGGGAAAGGAATGCACGGTTCCAGGCCGCTGCACGCGGACCGGTCGTCCGAGGGCCGCCTCCGCTGCGGCCGCGGCGGGTGCGGTCGTGTAGTCATGGGAGAACGCCGCATCGACCTCGAGGAAGCCGGTGTCCCCGGGCTGCACGGCGCCGAAGCGTGTCTTCATGCGCCGCGCCATGATCTTCTCCGCGAGGGTCATCGCGCGGGCAGGCGTCGTTATGGCCTCGTCGGGTTCCCTGCCTTCGCTGCGAGCCTGCATGAAGGGGAACAGGCCGCCGCGGCGAAGAATCCTGCGCGAGGTCGCGTCGAAGCCCTCGAGCAGCTCGTCGAACGCGATGGTCTCTCCATCGGCCATGCGCCAGGCGAGTGCGGGATCGGTGATCGGCAGCATCCCGTTGTTGATCAGGTTCTGCCGGTGAATGGGTGCGATGGACGGGGCGAACACGGCGCCGATCCCCGCGATCAGCAGGGCCCGGGCCGCGACCTCGCGCGAGCTGCCTTCGCCCCATCCCTCGCCCGCCAGGATCAGGCCGAAGCCGCCTTGCCGTATCTCGCTGGCCTCGACGTAGCCGCCGTTTCCCAGGGAGCGCAGCAGCAGGTCGCCGAGCCGGTCGTCGTAGTAATAGCAATCGGGGTTCGCCTTGATGATCGCGTCGGTCGATACATGGGCGAACAGATCGGAGACCGCGGGCCTTTCGGTCAGTGTGGCGCCTTGCAACTGGGTGCGCAGCGGGCCGCGGTCGTGCGTCAGATACAGGGCCCTGCCCGCCAGCCTGGCGGCGGTGGCAAGGCCGTCGTCGTCCAGCAGGATGGTGAGATGGCCGACCTGGCGAAGCTTCGAAGTCATCGTGGGCATGAGGAAGGGCGTCGTCAATCGAGCGGCTTGAAGCCGGTGTCCTCGATCACCTTGCGCCAGCGCTCGAGATCGGGCTTCATGCGCGCGGCCAGTTGGCTGGCGCCCGCATTGCCGGGCCTGAAGGCCAGCTGGCGGAAGGTCTCCTGCACACCGGGCTGCTGCAATGCGGCCTTCACCCCCGCCTCGACCTGCTGCACGAATTCGAGCGGCGTGCCGGCCGGATAGAAGAAGGCGTTGTAGTCCTCGAGCGTCAGCGCGCCGAAGCCCGCCTCGGCAATGGTCGGCACGTCCGGCAGGCTGCGTTCGGCGCCGCTGGTGGCCAGCAGCCTGATCCGGCCGCTGCCCAGGTGCGGCACCAGGCCCGAGGTCACGTCGACGCCGAAGGGTATCTGCCCGCCGTTGAGCGCCTGCAGATGCGGCGCGCCGCCGAGGAAGGGAACGTAGTTCATCGCCACGCCGGCCTCGCGCCCGAGCATGGCGCCCATGAAGTGCGGGATCGACCCGACGCCGACGCCGCCGTAGTTTCCGTTCCGGGGATCGGCCTTCACCCACTGCACGTACTCGCGCAGCGACTTGATGCCCGGCGCCGCCGACGTGCTGGCGACGAAGCCGAACTCCATGTTGACGACGGACGCCACCGGCACGAAGTCGCGCAGCGGGTCGTAGCCGAGGTTCTTGAAGACGTGCGGGTACACGCACATCAGCGTCGAGGACGTCAGCAGCAGGGTGTTGCCGTCGGGCCTGGCGCTCTTCACGTAGGTGTTGGCCAGGCGGGCGCCGGCACCGGGCTTGTTGTCCACGATGACCGTCGCCTTCAGCGCCTTCTCCAGGTGCGGCGACATGGTGCGCGCGATGACGTCGGTGGAGCCGCCCGGCGGAAAGCCGATGACGATTCGCACGGTACGCCCGGGCGCGCTCGAGAGCTGCGCGCGCGCGACCTGCGCGGCGCCGAGCGCGCCCATGGCGATCGTGTGCAGGACTTGTCGGCGTTTCATGGCTGGCTCCCGTGAATGCGTTGCACGCCCAGCACCTCGTCGCGGGTCAGCAGGGTCGCGTATTTCTGTCCCATGTCGAACAGGTTGGCTTCGTGCGCCGGCAGCGAACGGTCGCCCACGCAGTCGGTCACGACCACGGGGCGGAAGCCGTGGCACATCGCGTCGACCACGCTGGCGCGCACGCAGCCGCTGGTGGTGCAGCCCGCCACCAGCACGGTCTTCGCGCCGCGCTGCGACAGCCAGCCCGCCAGCGAGGTGCCGAAGAAGGCAGAGGGATGGACCTTGCGCACCACCAGCTCGCCGGCGGAAGGCTGCAGCTGCGGCACGAACTGGCTGCCGTGCGCGTCTTCCTTCAAGGCGAGGATGCTGGGCACCTTGAGCGCGAAGATGTTGGCGTCGGCTCCGTCGTCCTGGTAGACCACCCTCGTGTGCGCGATCGGCCAGCCGCGCGCCCGCGCCTCGGCCAGGAGGCCGCGCGTGCACTCGATGGCGGGCCCGATGTTGCCGCCGCCGAAGCTGCCCGGATCGGCGAACCCGTTGATGAAGTCGACGATCAGCAGGGCGAACGGGGCCACGGGCGGCAGGGCATTGCCGAAGCCCTGCTGGCGGTACACGTCTTCGTCGCGGCTCATTGCAGGACCTCCTCGACGACCTTGCCGTCGCGCACCACCACCACGCCGTCGAGCTCCACCGTGCAGTTGCGCAACGGAATGTCGAGATGGCAGGCCGTCGTGCGCGGGCCGCCGACCTCGTTGTTGGGCCCCAGGGAGAACAGGAAGTTGCCTTCGAAGGCGCGCGCGTCCATGCCCACGGTCTGCTCGCGGTCGAGCAGGGACAGCGTGTGCCAGTAGCAGCGCGGCTGCATGCCCCAGCCGATGTGCGCCATCGCATAGGCCTCGGGGTCCTTGTAGGCCTCCATGAACTCGCGCATCAGCTGCGCGTCGATGTCGCCTTCGATCTCGCGCACGAAGCCGTCGCGCACCGTCAGCGTGATCTTGTCCGCCATGTAGTTCTTCTGCGGCAGCAGGATGTCGCCCTTGTCGATCACGATGGTGCCGTCGCTTCCGCCCTCGTTGGCGAAGGTGAAGAGGAAGCCGCTGGGCCAATGGTCCCAGCGACCGGGCTCGTCGCAGAACCCGTATTCGCCGATGGTGGGAAAGTCGCCGATCCTGAAGGTGGCATCGGTGCCGGCGGGGGAGGTCACGCGCATCAGCCGGGCCTTGCTCAGCACCTCGGTGGCGCGCCGCACGCGCCGGCGATCTTCCTGCGTGGGCACGGCCCGCACCAGGATCTCGGGCGGCTCGACGGCCAGCAGGATCTTGGTGCCGGACCCGAGGATCTCCATCTGCTCGGGCGAGAACAGCAGCACCATGAGGTCGAGCACCAGGTCGCTCGTCTTCAGCGCCGCGAGCGCCACCGGGTTGTTGCTCAGCGGCGTCTCGCCCAGCCAGTTCAGGCGGTCGCGGCTCGTGGCCTTCTCGGCGTTGATCGGCGGCAGCTCGATCGTCGTGACGATCGCGCCCGCGTTCTGGGCCGCGACCAGCGCGGTCCGCAGCGTCTGCGGGTTCGTGTAGGGCGCGCACAGGATGGTCACCGTTTGCCCGGGCTCGAGCCTGGACAGCCGGAGAACCTCTTCCCAGGCCTTCGTCAATTGGTAGTCGCTGACAGCGGACATTCTTTGTACCTCTTCGTTGGTGACGTCAGACCTGGGGCAGCACCGCTTCTTCGAGTGCTTCGAACGTTTCGAGCTTGAAGAGGCGGCGTGCATTGCCGTGGCAGACCAGCGCGCGCGTGGCGGCATCCAGCGGCGCGTTCTCGATGAACGTGCAGGCTTCCTCGGTGGACTCGAAGGGATAGTCGACCGAGAAAAGGACGGCCTCCGCCCCGATCTCGCCGATCGCGCCCAGCAGGGCCGGTGCCGAGCACACGCCCGCAGTGGTGATCAGGATGTTGCTGCCGAAATATTCGCTCGGCTTGCGGGCCAACTGGATGCCCGACGGATAGGCGGCGAAGCGGCTGTCGATCCGCGTGCGCTGGTAGGGCAGGAACTCGCCCATGTGTCCCAGCAGCAGCACGAGCCGCGGGAAGCGATCGAAGACGCCGCCGAACAGCAGGCGCAGCGCATGCCCCGCAGTTTCGACGCCCCAGCCCCACGTGGGGCCCAGCAGCACGGGCATGCCCGCGAGCAGGGCCGGCGGTGCGCTGAACGCGGCCGGGTGCAGGTAGATCGGAACACCGAGTGCTTCCGCGCGTTCCCAGAAGACGTCGAAGTCGCGGTGCTCGTAGTAGCGACCCAGCGTGTGGCCGTTGATCAGCGCGCCCTTGAATCCGTATTCGTGAACGGTGCGTTCCAGTTCGTCCGCCGCGCTGGCCGGGTCCTGCAGCGCGACGTGTGCGAATGCGCCGAAGCGCTTCGGGTGGCGGGCCACGCGTCCCGCGAGGAACTCGTTGTTCTCCCTCGCTCGCCGAACCGCGAGCGCGCTGTCCGCTTCGGCCTGCACGCCGGGGGTGGTTTCCGACAGGATCGAATAGCCGATGTTGCCGGCATCCATTTCGTCGATGCGGCGGTCGTCGAAGTCCGAGAGCCGGGCGCCGATCTCTGCGGTGAAGGCGCGCGGGAGCGCGCTGACGAAGGGTGCCCAGTACTGCTCGAATCCGGGGCCCGAGAAATGCTCTTCGAGTGCGATCTTTGGTGTGGTGTTCATGGTGGGTTTCCTGTCAGACCGGATAGACCAGGGCGGTCGCCAGCACTTCGGTGTCGTGGACGACGTCGCGGTGGAACAAGACGAGTCCGTCGGCGCGCCGCAGGAACTTGTCGTAATAGATGCCCGCCAGATGGAGCGTCGAGGGACCCTCCACCAGGGTCTGCACGAGCATGAAGGGGGTCTGCGCGGCGATCGTGGATCCGTCCTCGTCCACCACGCGCGTGATGCCGAGCACGTGGACCATCTGGCGCGGCGCGAACATCTGCGAGTGGGCGATGGCCATCGCGCGGTCGCGGATCATGTCGAGCCCTTCGCAATACATCAGGCCGACGGGCATGCCGAGCAGCGCGTTCTCGCGCGAGGTCACGCGGTAGGTGGCGTCCTCGCAGAAGAACCCGGGCCAGCGTTCGATGTCGGCGGCGTCGAGCGCGGCGCAGTACTCGGCGTGGAAGACGTCGATCTCGGCGCGCAGTTCGATCGCGCGCCGCGGCGCGACCCTCGCGGGGCAGTAGGCGAGCGGGTTATTCACGCCGTGGCCTCCGCGACGGGAATGCCCATCACCTCGCGGTAATAGGCGTACATCGAGCGGATGCAGGACTCGGAGATGAACCCGCGCGTGGTGCCGGTCTGTCCGGCATCGAGCTGGATCACGTTGGTGTCCGTCGTCGAGCGGCGCATGCCTTCCTGGACGAACTTCAGCGCCTCGTTGTCTTCCACGCCCAGGAAGCCTCCGGGTCCCATCAGGTTGCCCTGGCGCAGGCGATGGCGCGTCATCTCGGGCGTGTCGTCCTCGTAGCCGAACATCGTCCACTGCATGATCATGCTGTTGGGCCCGTTCGGGATGATCTGGCGCACGCCCAGCGTGTTCAACTCGCGCTGCACGATCATGTTCGGCCAGATGGTCATCATGATGGCCGACCAGGGCGAGTCGAACTCCTCCACGAAGTCGAGGAAGCGCTCGTCGCGCAGCTTCAGGTGGTCGTGGAACGATCGCATCTGCGACTTGTTGTCGTCGGAGACGCTGGCGTACTTCTCCTTCGTCTTGCGCGAGCCCATGAAGCCATGGCGCCCGTGCACCGTGTCCGCATAGATCAGCGCCTTGACCCCCGCCACGGCCAGGCCGAACACCACCAGGAACGAATGCAGCAGCGTGGCGTGGTACGGGTCCTTGAGGTTCTCGTGGTACATCTTCCAGTTGCATGGAAGCTCGTTGCGGTAGTAGCCCAGCACCTTGAGCTTCTTGCCCGGGAAGGTCGAATCGAGCTGCTCGACGATCTCCGGCGTGAGGTACTCCTCGAGCGGCGGCGTGCGGTCCGAATAGGTGGCGAACACCAGGCCATTGCGCGTCGCCACGCGCAACTGGCGCAGGCCGTGGTCCTCGTTCCTGAAGCTCGGCGGCATGCCGCCCACCTTGTCGACGCCGCGCTTGAACGGGATCCCCTGCAGGTTGCCCTTGAGGTCATAGGACCACTGGTGATAGGGGCAGACGAACTCCTTCGCATTGCCCTGGTTGTGGCGGCAGAACTCGGCCCCGCGGTGCGCGCAGCGGTTCTCGAAGACCGAGACGGTCCCGTCCTCCGCGCGCGCGATCACGACGGGCGTGGCGCCCACGTAGCCGCGCTTGTAGTCGCCGGTGGCGGGGATCTCGGCCTCGAGCGCGACGAAGTTCCAGCTCTCCCCGAGGAAGAACTTGTCGATCTCCCGGTCATAGACCGCCTTGCTGGTGTAGACCCAGTCCGGGATCGTGTGGAGGGCATCGGCCGGCCAGACGCACTGCTCGAATGGCAGGTCCTTGTCGGCATTCGTGATTCCAATAACCGCTTGTGATTGATACATACAGGTCCTTCAAGAAAAGGGTCATGCGGCGACCGGCAGGCGCTGCAGCGCCTGTCTGGCCCATGCCCGGAGGTTGACGATCTCGTGGGAGAGGTCGCTGACGTCGACCGGCTGTGCGCGGTCGAAGAGAGGTCGGATGGCACGCAGTTCGGCACCGCAGTTGAGCGCCACGCCATGGATCGGCACGCCGTTCCGATGTCCGATCCACAGCGCCTTGTCGTGCAGGGCATCGCCGCAGCGGAGGTACTGGAGATCGCTGGCCGGAGCGCCCAGGACCTGGACGTTGTGCCGGCCCTGGTCGGTCCAGAACCACGGCACCGCCGGGGGCGGCGGCCGCAGGCCCAGGATGGCCGCCGCGGCCGTGCGTGCCTGCTCGTTCGCGTTCTGCCATGACTCGACACGCGCGGGCCGCGGTTGGCCGCGACGCAACTGGCTTGCGCAGTCGCCCACCGCGAAGACGAAGGGGTCGGTGGTCCGGCACTCGGCATCGACGAGCACGCCGCCGCCGTCCGCGATGCCCAGTCCCGCATCGCGCGCGAGCTGGTCGTTGGGTACGAGGCCGATCGCGACCACGATTTGCTCGGCCTCCAGCTGCAAACCTGCGGCCGTGGCCAGCTCCATGCAGCCATGTTCGACGGCTCGCGCATGAACCAGGGAATCGTCCAGCACCAGCCGCACGCCCTCGCGCACCAACGCGGAAGCCAGCCATGCCGAGGCTTCGCTCGGCAGGAAGCGTTCGAGCAGCGGTGGCGTGCGCGCCAGCAGCGTCACCGACGACGCCCCCGCCGCCAGCGCGGAATGCGCGAGCTCGAGGCCCAGGAAGCCGCCGCCGACGATGGCGACGCGCGGCCGCTCGCCGAGGGCCGCACGGAAGCGGCGCGCGTCGTCGAGGGTCCGGATGTAGTGCACGCGCGGAGTGCCGCGCGGCAGGCCGGCCATCGTCATCGCTTCGCCGCCGGTGGCGAGCAGGCATGCGTCGTATGCGAACACGCGCCCGTCGCGGGCGCGGACTTCATGCCGTTCAGGATCGAGTGCGACCACTTCGACGCTCGAAAGCAACTCGACATCGATGCGCGACCAGACGCTCTCTGGCAGGACGTCGAGCCGGGGCTCGGCCTCCGCGGCGAGCACGGCCTTCGACAGCGGCGGGCGCTCGTACGGCCGGTGCGCCTCCCGGCCGAGCATGACGATCCGCCCCTGATGGCCGAGCTCGCGCAGCGTTTGCGCGGCGACCGCGGCGGACTGGCCGGCGCCGACGATGACGATCGGTTCGCGGCTCATGCGGCGTCCGGTGCCTGCACGTAGATGTCGTCGCCCACGCGCTTCGTGGCGTGGATGCGCAGATCGACGGTGGCCGGGGCGCACAGGGCCTTGCCGGTGCGGATGTCGAAGCGCCCCTGGTGCAGCGGGCATTCGATGCACCCGTCTTCGAGGAAGCCATCGGACAGCTGCGCCTTGCCGTGCGTGCAGATCCCGTCGGTGGCGAGGAACTCCCCACCCACGCGGTAGAGCGCGATGCTGTGGCCCGCGACGTTCACGGACCTGACTTCGTCCTCGCCCAGCTCTTGCGCCGAGGCCACCTTGATCCATTCCATGACGAGTTCCATTGCAGTGCTCTAGAAAATTGCTCAGTACACGTCGTAATTTAGGTGAAAGGAGATCGAGAAGAATCAGGGTTTCTACGGGGAACGCTCGCTTTGGAGAAGGCAATCCAAGCATCGGAATGTCGAAGAAGGTATCTGTTTAATGGGGAAAAATGGTCGATACGCCGGGTCGAAGCCTAGGGTTTCCACGCGTCAAGACAGGTGATTCGCTTTCGCGACGAGCTACCTATAATTAAGACAGTACACTTCGTATCTATCGATTTTTCCTGTCGATCCACCACACCTCGGAGACAACACATGGATCACGCAGAACTTCCGACGCGGGCGCTCAAGCCCGAGGGGATTGGGGCCAGGGTTCCCCGCAAGGAAGACGCCCGGCACTTGGCGGGCAAGGGCAACTTCGTCGGCGATGTGGTCATGCCCGGGCTGCAGGAGGTCGCGTTCCTGCGCAGCCCGCTCGCGCACGCCGCCATCACGGGCGTGGAGATTCCGGAGGAGCTCGCGGGACGGGTGTTCGTGCGCGAGATGCTCGAGGGCGCGCTGGACATCCAGTCGCCGTCGAGCATCCCGGGCTATCAGTACTCGGAAGTGCCGCCGCTCGCGAAGGGCAAGGTCCGCCATGTCGGCGAGGCCGTCGCCATGGCGATCGCGCCGACACGCGCGCTCGCGGAGGACCTGCTCGAGGAGGTGCAGGTGTCGTACGACGAACTGCCGGTCTATCACGACGCCGCGTCCGCGCGGGCGGCGACCGGCGAGTTCCTTCATCCGGGCTGGAAGGACAACGTGTTCCTCACGCTGCGCATGGACCAGGACTTCGAGAAGGTCGCGGCGCAGGCCGAAGTCAAGGTCAGCCGCAGCGTCGAGCTCTCGCGCCAATGCATTGCGCCCATGGAGGGCAAGTCCGTCATGGCGTACTGGGACTTCCGCACCGAGCAGCTGGTGCTGATCTGCGCGACGCAGTGTCCCCATCTGCTGCGCGCCGGCATCGCGCAGCACCTCGGCATGAACGAGGAGTACGTGCGCGTGATCTCGCCGGACGTGGGCGGCGGCTTCGGCTACAAGGGCATGCTCTACCCGGAGGACATGTGCGTGGCCTGGCTGGCCAAGACGTACAAGCGCCCGTTCCGCTATCTCGAGGATCGGCGCGAGCACCTGATCGTCGGCGCCAACACGCGCCAGCACCACTACGAGCTCACCGCGTACGCGGACCGCAACGGCAAGCTGCTCGCACTCGACGCGGTGATCACCATCGACGGGGGCGCCTACTCGTACTGGCCGTTCTTCATCGGGCTCGAGCCCGGGCAGGCGCTCGGCAACCTGCCCGGCCCCTACACGATCCAGGGCTACCGATGCGAGACCGTGTGCATCGGCACGAACAAGCCCGGCTTCATGCCCTACCGGGGCGTGGCGCGCACCGGCGTCTGCTTCGCGATCGAGCTGCTCATGGACGCGGTGGCGCGCGAAGTGGGCCGCGAACCGTGGCAGGTGCGTCTCGAGAACCTCGTGCCCGCCGCGCAGATGCCCTACGTGAACATCGCGAACAAGCACTTCGACAGCGGCGACTTTCGCGCCAGCCTCACGCGTGCGCTCGAGATGGTGGGCTACGAGGCCGTGCGCGAACGGCAGGCCCGCGGCGAGCCCGATGGCCGCCGCATCGGCTTCGGCGTCGCCACCTACACCGAGCAATCGGCGCACGGCACGGCGGTGTTTGCCGGCTGGGGCATCTCGGTCGTGCCCGGCTTCGACCAGGCGCTGGTGCGGATGACCGGCGACGGTGGCGTGGAAGTGCGCGTGGGCGTGCATTCGCACGGCCAGGGGATGGAGACCAGCTTCGCGCAGATCGCCCACGACGTGCTGGGCATCCCGGTCAGCCGCATCCGCGTGATCCATGGCGACACCGATCTCACGCCGTTCTCCTCGGGCACCTATGCCTCGCGCGCCACCGTGATGTCGGGCGGCGCCATCGCCACCGCCTGCAAGGAACTGCTGCCCCGGGTGCAGTCCATCGCGGCGCACTTGATGGGCGTGGACGCGCACAGCGTGTCCCTGCTCGACGGCCGTGCCTGGGCCGGCGAGCAGTCGATTTCGCTGGCCGATGTCGGACGCGCCTGGTACCTCACGCCGCAGGACCTGCCGCCCGAAGTCCACCTGGGCGGACTCGAGGTATCGCGTGCCTACAAACCCAAGGTCGACACGGGCACCTTCACCTATGCGAGCCACGCCGCGGTGGTCGCGGTGGACACCGAGACCGGCCACGTCGAGATCCTCGACTACGTGGTGGTGGAAGACTGCGGCACCATCGTGAATCCGATGATCGTGGAAGGCCAGACCATCGGCGGCATCGCGCAGGGCATCGGCACCGCGATGTACGAGGAGAGCCCCTATGACGACCAGGCGCAGCCCCTGGCCTCCACGCTGGCCGACTACATCCTGCCGGGCGCCATGGAAATACCCCGGATCCGGATCGAGCACACCGAGACACCCTCGCCCCACACGGAGTTCGGCGCCAAGGGCATGGGAGAGGGCGGTGCGGTCGCGCCACCCGCCGTAATCTTCAATGCCGTGAACGATGCCTTGCGAGGCACCGGCGCCGCCGAATTGCGAATGACGCCGCTCACGCCCCGGCGCCTGCTGCAAGCACTCGAGTCGGCCAGGCTCACGCGGGAGGTCGCCCCATGAAAGCCGCGAACTTCGCCTATGCCCGGGCCGCGGACGTGAACCATGCCATCGAACTGCTGTCGCGCAACGGCACGGCCAAGCTTCTCGGCGGCAGCCAGTCGCTCGGGCCGATGCTGAACCTGCGCCTGGCCCGGCCCTCGGAGGTGATCGACATCGCGCAGATCGAAGACCTGCGCATCGTGCGCACCCAAGGCGATGCCATCGAGATCGGCGCCGCCGTGACGCATGCGGAACTCGAGGACGGGGTGCATCCGCCCCTGGTGGGGCATCCGGTCCAGGAGGTCGCGGCCGGCATCGCCTACCGCGCCATCCGCACGCGCGGCACCATCGGGGGCAGCCTCGCGCACGCCGATCCCGCGGCGGACTGGGTCGTGAGCCTCGCGGCCCTGGGCGCGCGCGTCCGGCTGCGGTCGCGCAACGGCGAGCGCATCGTCGAGGCCGACAGCCTGCTGCTGGGCGCCTACACGACGGTGCTCGCGGCGGACGAGTTGATCGTCTCCGTCGCGGTGCCGGTCTCGACGCCCACCGCGCGCTGGGGCTATCACAAGCTGTGCCGCAAGACCGGCGAGTTCGCCGAAGCGAGCGCGGCCTGCTTCTTCGATCCCTCGCGCAACTGCGCGCGTGTCGTGCTCGGCGCGGTCGATGGTCCGCCGATCCTGCTGCGCGGCCTCGCGGCGCACCTGGGCGACGGCGCTACGCAGGGACTGACGCGCGAGCAGGTGAAGGCCGCCGTGAAGCAGGCCCTTCCCGAGCGCGACGCCATCGATCTCCGGCTGTTCGCCGCCGCCCTCGAGCGTGCGCTGCAGCAGGCCGGCGTGACGATCCATCGCCAGGTTCAGGGAGCAAGGAATTGAACGCGATCTCCATGGAAGTCAACGGCCGCACGGTGAGCCGGGACGCCGAACCGAGGATGCACCTCGGCGATTTTCTGCGCGACGGGCTGCAGCTGACGGGAACGCACCTGAGTTGCGAACACGGCGTGTGCGGCGCCTGCACCGTGCTCCTGGATGGGCAGCCGGCGCGCTCCTGCACCACCTTCGCCGTGGCCTGCGAGGGGCATGCGGTCACGACCATCGAGGGCTATGACGACGATCCGGCGATGCGCCTGCTGCGTCCCGCCTTCACGCGGCACCACGCGCTCCAGTGCGGCTTCTGCACCCCCGGCATGCTCGCCACGGCCCGCGACATCGTGCTGCGGGTTCCCGCGGCCGACGAAGCGCGGGTTCGCCTCGAGCTTGCGGGCAACCTGTGCCGTTGCACCGGCTACCAGGGCATCGTCGACGCCATCCTGGACGTGCTGAAGCAGCAGCGCGACACGCCGGACCCGCGCGTCGAACAGCTGCGCGACACGCTGCGCGCGCCGCGACCGGTGACGGTCTACCGCAAGCCCGCCCACGCAACGCCGGCACCGACGCCGGCGCCCGCTGCTTCGGCCTCGCCCAGGACCGAGGTCGTCACCGAGGTCGATGACGGCATCCTCGCCAAGGCCCGGGCCAAGGGCCATGCGATCGATGCGTCCTTCGACGTTCCCTTTCCCGCCGAGCAGGTCTGGGCGCTCATGGGCGATCTGCCGACGGTCGCATCCTGCCTGCCGGGCGCGCGCATCGACTCGCACGATGGAGAGAGGGTCAAGGGCAGCATCGCCATCAAGTTCGGCCCGATGTCGGCCGCCTTCGTCGGCGCGGCGCGCCTCGAGCGCGACGATGCCCTCAAGCGGGCCGTCCTGCGCGGCGCGGGCCAGGACAGCCTGAGCAAGTCGCGCGCCCAGGGCAACGTGGCCTATCGATTGGCGTCGAGCGACGCCGGCCACACGCGGATCCACGTCGACATGGTGTATGCCCTGCAGGGACCGCTGGCGCAATTCTCGCGCTCGGGCTTGGTCAAGGACTTCGTGCGCCGCATGGTCGCCGACTTCGGCGTGCAGGTGTCGCGACGCCTGGCGGGAGAGACCGCGCCCGCCGATGAAGCGAAGCGCTCGGTGTCCTTGCTGGCCATCCTGTGGAGCATGGCGGTCGACCGCCTTCGCCGCGTGTTCAAGCGGGCCTGACGATGACGCTCGTGCCTTACGGCTACCACGTGCGCGCCAATGGCGTGCGCTTGCACCTGCTTCGCTTCGGCGGGCAGGGGCCTCGCCTTCTGATCCTCCCGGGCATCACGAGCCCGGCCGTGACCTGGGGCTTCGTCGCCGAACGCCTGGCGCCGCACTTCGACGTCCACGTGCTCGACTTCCGGGGACGCGGGTTGTCGTTCAGCGCCCCTGGCATGGATGCGAGCCTGGAGACGATGGCCGCCGATGTCCTCGGCATCCTCGCCTCGCCGGACTGGTCGGCCACGACGGTGCTGGGCCATTCGATGGGCGCGCGCGTGGCGATTCGCGCCGCTGCGCACGACGCGCGGCAGATGGCCCGCGTCCTGTTGATCGACCCGCCCGTCTCGGGGCCTGGCCGTCGGAGCTATCCGTACCCGCTGGATCTGTACGTGAACTCGATCCGGGCCGCCGCACAGGGGATCACGGCCGAGGCGCTGCGCGCGTTCACGCCCACGTGGACCGACGAACAGTTGCGGCTGCGCGCGCAATGGCTGCACACATGCGACGAAGCCGCTGTCGTGCAGGCCCACCGCGGATTTCACGAGGACGACATCCACGCCGACATCGCGCGGCTCGAAACGCCGGGACTGCTGATGGTCGCGGGCCGCGGCGGCGTCATCTCGGCGGAAGACCGGGCCGAGATCCGGGCGCTCGCTCCGCACCTGTCCCAAAGCGTCGCCGCCGACGCGGGCCACATGATCCCCTGGGACGACGCCGAAGGCTTCTTCCGATTGCTCGGCGAGTACCTGCGGATCGACCTGCGCCACGCGCCCCGGCGGGTCGCGTAGATACACTCGCGAAACGTGAGACACCCACCATCCAGAGCATGACGACCCAGCGCAATTCAACGCAGAAGACCGCAGCGGCGAAGGACGCCGCGAACCGGCCGGCGCCGTTCAATCCCTTGCGGCAACTCATGTTCAGCCGGCCGAATTTCCTGATTCGGCGCCTGCATCAGATCGGCGCGGCCATCTTCTACGAGCTCTGCCATTCGGAAAGCATCACGCCGCTGCAGGTGGGAATGCTGACGGCGCTGTCGATGAACCCCTGGCTCGACCAGAAGGCGATCGGCCGCGAGCTCGCCCTCGACCGCACGACGACCGCGGAGGTGCTCAAGCGCCTGAGCGAGAAGGGCCTGATCGAAACGCGCGTCAATCCGGACGACCGCCGCTCGAGGCTGTCGGTGATCACCAAGGACGGACTCAAGCTCATCCAGGAACTGCAGGACAGCGTGCGCCACGCGCAGGAGCTGCTGATGGAGCCATTGTCCGCGGAAGATCAGCAGGTCTTCATGGGCCTGCTGACGCGGCTGGTCGAAGCGCACGAGCTGCGCGATGTCGCGGCGCGGCCCGAGGCCTCGACCGCCGTCGATGGCGAGCCGCCCTCCACGCGCCGCCGACCGCGCGCGGTCAAGCGCCCACTTTGAAGCGCTCGGCGATGTAGGTGGCCGGCGGCTTGCCGAAGGCCTTCTTGAACATCGTGATGAAGGCGGACGGCGACTCGTACCCCAGGCCATAGGCCACCTGCTGCACGGTCGCGCCGCCCGACAGTTCGCGAAGCGCCACGATCATGTGCAGCTGGCGCCGCCAGCGGCCGAAGCTCAGGCCGGTCTGCGCCGTGCACAGCCGGGTCAGGGTGCGTTCGCTGGTCCCGGTCTCGGCGGCCCAGTCCTGGAGGGTCCGGCGGTCCGAGGGGTCGAGCGTGATGGCGCGCGATATCTTTCGAAGCCGCGCGTCCTGCGGCATCGGCAACGAGAAGTCCTCGTTCGGCATCGCGGCCAGCTGATCGAGCAGCACATGCGCGAGCCGGTCGGTCGCACTGCCGGGCTCGTAGGTCGGCGACAGGCCGGCCAGGTGCTGGATCATCTCGCTCAGCATGGTGCTGATCGCCAGGGTGCAGCACTTCGTCGGCAAGGCGCCCGTGCCCGGCGCCACGAACAGATAGAAGATCAGCGCGTTCGCCGTGCCGTGGTTGCTGTGCGGCATGCCGCCCGGAATCCACACGCCGGCCTGCGGCGGCACCATCCACAGCGCGCCCGGAACCTCGCACGACACCGCGCCGCGCAGGGCGATGACGAGCTGCCCCATCTGGTGCTGGTGGATAGGGATCTCGCGCGCACGCGCCTCGACGTCCACACGCAAGGCCATGACCGGCACGGTGAGCTGGTGGTCCAGGCCTTCGGGGACGACCTCGGGGCGTTGCATGGTCTCCATGGGCGTTGCTGCGAGCCGGCCATTCTCGCCGCGCCGAGCGGAGGCTCCGGACGGAAGGGGCGCACGCCATGCCGTGGCCGAAAAGAGAAATCGTTCGGCCAGGAATGCAATTTCCGGCAAAGGCACCGCTGCCTAGCATCGATGCATGCAAAGGATTCGCTTCTCTCGCCCCGAGATGCTCTTCTCCCTCAAGAGCTTCGCGGGCGCCATGCTCGCGCTGTACCTGGCCAGCCGCGCCGGCCTGCCACGGCCCTTCTGGGCCTTCATGACCGCGTACATCGTGGCGCATCCGCTCGCGGGCAACGTGCGCTCGAAGGCGCTCCATCGCTTCATGGGCACCCTGCTCGGCTGCGCCGCCACCGTGGTGCTGATCCCGTCACTGTCGGCCGCGCCCGAACTGCTGACCCTGGCGCTCGCGCTGTGGACCGGACTGTGCCTCTACCTCTCGCTGCTGGACCGCAGCGCGCGCTCCTATGTCTTCCTGCTGGCGGGCTACTCGGCCGCGCTCATCGGCTTCCCGCTCGTGGAAGCGCCCGCGGCCATGTTCGACACCGCCGTGGCGCGCGTGCAGGAGATCGGGCTGGGCATCCTGTGCGCCAGCCTGGTCCACAGCCTCGTGCTGCCGGCCAGCCTGGCGCCATCGCTGCTGGCCCTGATCGACCGCGCACTCGGTGACGCGCGCCGGTGGATGAGCGACCTGCTCGGCGACGGGCTCGCCCACGCGGATGGCGCGCGCATGGCCGCGGACCGCGAGCGGCTGGCGCTGGACATCACGCAGCTGCGTCTGCTGTCGACCCATGTGCCCTTCGACACCGGCAACCTGCGCTGGACCGCGGGCGCCATCCACGCCATGCAGGACCGCCTCTCGGCGCTCACGCCCACGCTGTCGGCGATCGAGGACCGGCTCGAGGCGCTGAGGGCCGCCGAGGGCGAGGTGCCGCGGGACATCGTCTCGGCCTTCGGGCGCCACATGGGCTGGACGGCGCCGCAAGGAGCGAACCTGTCGGCCGCGGCCATCGACGAAACGCGCGCCGCGTTTCGCGCGCTGGCCGATGGGCCGGCGTCGTCACCCTGGGTCCGCGCACTGCGCATCGACCTCGCCGTGCGCCTCGAGGAACTGGTGCGCGAATGGCAGGCCTGCGTCGCGCTGCGCGCCGACATCGACGCCGGCCTCGCCGGCGGCGCGATGCCACGACAGCGTGCCGCGGCGCTCGGTCAGAAGGTGCTGCATCGCGACCGCGGCCTGGCACTGCGCTCGGCCGCGACGGCCGTGCTGGCCACCTGCGCATGCTGCGCGGTCTGGATCGCCACGGCATGGCCCTCGGGGTCGGCCGCGGCGATGTCGGCGGCCGTCTTCTGCAGCTTCTTCGCGACGATGGACGATCCGGTGCCCGCCATGCACAAGTTCGTCGTCGCCTTGCTGTGGTCGTTGCCGGTGTCGGTGTTCTGCGTGCTGGTGGTGATGCCGCTGGCGCGCGACTTCGGCATGCTGGCGCTGTGCATCGCGCCGTTCTTCCTGCTGGTGGGCTGCTACATCGCGCGGCCCGCCAGTTCGCTCGCGGCACTGGGCATGTTCTTCGGCGTGGCCGGCACGCTTGCCTTGCAGGACACCGCCAGCGCGGACTTGCCGAGCCTGCTCAATTCGAACCTCGCGCTGATCCTGGGGGCGGTGGCCGCGGCGCGCATCACGGCGCTGGTGCGCAGCGTGGGCAGCGACTGGAGCGCCCGGCGCATACGGCGCGCGACCTCGCTGGATCTGGCTGAGCTGGCGG
>NZ_JBZAYE010000609.1:0-4378 GCF_058244205.1 Variovorax sp. 20P10.2.4 | reverse complement strand
CGAGAGGTAGCCGCCGCGCCAGCCCACCGCTTCCACGATCCGCGGCAGCACGAGCGGCGCGAGGATCGCCACCACGCCGAGGCCGCTCATGGCCAGCCCGAGCGCGAGGCCGCGCTTGGCATCGAAGCGCGCGCTGATGGCGCGCGAGTAGCCCACCGGCGTCGCGGCCACGCCGAGCAGCGACAGCAGGGCCTGCAGGCTCAGGAACAGCGGCAGCGTGGCCGGCAGCAGCGCGATCGCGGCATAGCAGGCCGTCTGCGCGCACAGCGAGAACACGATCGGTGCGCGGATGCCGTGCCGGTCCATGAACCGGCCCGCGAACGGGGACAGCAGCGCGATGGCCGCGGTGTGCACGACGTTGGCCAGCGCCAGTTCGCTGCGCGACCAGCCCAGCGCATGGTTCAGCTCGGCGAAGAAGACCGAGCTCGTGTAATAGAACAGGGCCGACGAGCTGACGCAGATGCCCAGCGTCGAGCCCAGCAGCAGGCGCCAGTGGCGCGCGAGTTCGGCGTTGTCAGCGCGCATCGCGGTCTCCGTCCGGCGCGGCCGTGGCCAAGGTCGCGGCGATGCCGGGATCGAGCGCGCCGTCGATCAGCACGAACAGCATGCGGCAGGGCCGCTGCGAGCGATTGGCCCACGCGTGGTTGGTGCCGCGCTGTACCACCACGCTGCCCGCGGCCAGCTTCACTTCCGAGTCGTCGAGCACCAGCGTGATCTCGCCCTCCATCACGATGCCGTAGTCGAGCGAGGCGGTGCGGTGCATCAGCGGATGCGGCGAGCCGGCCCGCGCGGTGGAGTGGGCGTCGTTGCCGGTGCGCGCGAACAGTTCCTTCATGCGTTGCGCGCCCTGCGCGAGGAACTCGGGCGTGTCGGGCGGCATGTCGACGAAGCGCAGGCGGGTGCCGCGCGGCGCGGGCGCCAGCGTCAACGGGCCCGGTGTCGGGTCCGCGCCGTTGTCGAGCGGCGCGGGGCTCGCGCTCGTATGCCAGAGCTCGTGGAACACGGTGCCCGGAATGGCCGCGAGCTCGACCACGGTGGGAAGCGGTCCGTCGATGGCGACGATGGCCTTGCCGGTGGCATCGTGGCCGGTGACCACGCGGTGGACCGGAGGGAGGGGAGTCAGTGTCATGGCTGTTGTCTCGGTGGGAAGGAGGCGATGTCAGAACGCGTGCGTGATGCCCGCGTCGAAGCCGGTGGAGCGGCCGCCGGCGAAGTTGCCCGCGGTGGTGGGCGGCCCGCCGGGCAGTGCCAGGAACGAGGCGCCGCGGTTCGACAGGCGCGCGACGTTGGCGTAGAGCGAGGTGCGCCGCGACAACGGGTACACGTAGCCGAGCGCGAGCTGCGTGCTGCCGTTGCCGTCGATGGGGCCGGCGCGGGTGCCGGGGGCGGGATGGGCATCGATGCGGCCCGCCTGGCGGCTGCGCGCATACGAGGCATTGAGGTAGCCGTGCGGCATCGGCAGGATGGCCGTGAACCGGACGACCGACTCCTTGCTGCCGGCTGCGCGGAACTGCCGCCACGACAGCGCGAGCCTGGCACCGTCGAGGTCGTAGGACACCGAGGCCACGCTGTCGGTCAAGCGCCGCGCGGGCCCGCCGGCCACCACCTGCGCCTCGGAACGGGATTGCGAGAAGCCCGCGGCCAAGGGGCCGTCGTCGTAGCTCAGCCGGTACTGCCGCATGCCGGCCGCGCCGCTGGCCGAGACATCGCCCTCGCGCAAGGCGTAGGCCAGTTCGCCGGAGAAACCGCCGAAGCGGGGGCTCAGGTACTGCAGCATGTTGCGTGCGTAGTACATGGTGGTCTCGAAGCGCGAGACCGGGCCGAACACCTCGCGCCAGGGGCCGTTCTGCGGCGTGTCGAACAGGTTGCTCGAGCTGCCGATGCCGATCAGCCACGGCTCGTTGTCGAGCCAGAGGCGGTGGGTGGGCGTGTTGTCGTAGCCCAGGCGCAGCCGGCCATGCGCGCTGCTGCCGATCTCGAGGTAGGAATGGCGGTTCCAGAAATGCTCGGCCAGCGTGGGCGAGCCGAGTTTGCCGGTGTCGGCGTTGATCAGCGCCTCGAGGCGGAAGCCGGCCTGCCAGCCCGCGCCCAGTTCCTCGCTGCCGCGCAGGCCCAGGCGGCTGATGCGGTAGCCGCCGCTGGACAGCGTGGTCTTCGAGCCCAGGCCGCCGTTGTGCACGCTGCGAATGCCGAGGTCGATGGTGCCGTAGAGGGTGGCCGAGGACTGGGCGGCGCTGTCGGCGGCGAGCGCGGCCAGCAGCAGGGCCGCGAGCGCAGGAGGGCAGGCAAGGCGTGTCATGGATCGTGGGGTCTTTGCGGAAGAGGAGGTCGCGAGCCCTTCGCGCAGCCCGTCGTGCGGCGCTGCGAAGACTCGTTCGTCGGAATGCGGGAAGGCCTAGCGCCCGAACCAGCGGGCGAGCCGTGCCTCGAGCTGCACGGTGCCCGCGAGTTCGTCGCTGGCCCAGTCCACGTAGGCGTCGGGGCGTATCAGCAAGGCCTTCACGCCGGTCATCGATGCGGGGGGACGGCCCAGGCGCGCCGGTACCAGGTCGACCGGCAGGCCCGTGAGATCGAGCTGCGCGAACTGGCCGCTGTAGCCCTCGAGGTCGAGCAGCACGAAGCGCCTGTTGCGCAGCATCTGCGCGACCCGTCGCGAACGGCCGTCGAGCGTGATCACGTCGAAGTCGGGCAGGCATCGGCCGGCCAGCGCATGGCTGCCCGGTCCGGTGTCATAGGGGTTCTCGAGCCCGCACAGCTCGCGCACCAGCTGGCGCTGTACCTCGGGCAGGGGCAGCAGGCGTTGCGCGAAGCGGCGCTTGAGGGCCACGCCTTCCGGCGAGAAGTTGAACTGCAGCGCGCATTGCGCCTCGACGCTGGCCAGCAGCGCCTGCATGACCGGATAGCGCTCGGCGTGGTAGCTGTCGAGCGTGGATTCGGGCGCGATGCCCTGGATCACGTTCGCCATCTTCCAGCCGAGGTTGAAGGCATCCTGCAGGCAGAAGTTCATGCCGACGCCGCTGGCCGGATAGTGCACGCGCGCCGACTCGCCGACCAGGAACACGCGACCCCGGCGCAGGCACGGGACGGCACGCATCTGGTCATCGAAGCGCGAGGCCCAGCGCAGCCGCTCGATGCCGTAGTCGGTGCCGTGCACGTCGCGGATGCATTGCCGCACTTCGTCCACGGTCACGGGCTCGTCCCTGGGCGCATGGCGGCGGTCGCGGTGCACGATGTTGAAGCGCGTGATGCCCGCGCCGAACACGTAGCCGCGCACCCAGCCCATGTGGTTGTCGATGTCGATGCGCCCGCCGGGCCAGGGCGCTTCGAGTTCGGCATCGACGGCGATGCCCCGGAAGGTGCCCGCGTGGCCTTCGAACGCGAAGCCGCCGCGTTCGCGCACGGTGCTGCGGCCGCCGTCGGCGCCGATCAGGTAGCGTGCCCGCAGCGTGTGGCTCTCTCCCGATGCATCGAGCGCCTCCACCTGCACGCCGTCTCCGTCCTCGCGAAATGCCTGGAGCGCGGTGCCGTGCCGGATCTCGGCGCCGCTGTCGCCGGCCCATTGGCGCAGGATGTCCTCGGTGTGGTTCTGCGGCAGGCCCAGCGTGAAGCCGAAGCGCGTTTCGAGATGGCGCCACTCGATCGGCGTGAAGCCGGCCCAGATGTGCGTGGGACGGAAGGGATAGGCCGCGATCTCGCGCGTTCGTTCGATGAAGCGCTCGGCGATGCCGCGTGCATCGAAGAGTTCGAGCAGGCGCGGCAGCACGGTGCCGGCTCGCGATTGAACGCCGCCCTGGCGCCGCTCCAACACCAGGGTCCGCGCGCCCGAACCCGCCAGTTCGGCCGCCAGTGTCAGGCCCGATGGCCCACCGCCCGCCACGATCACATCCCATTGCATGCTTGTCTCCCTGCGACGGCGCGGCAAGGGAATCGCCGCGCTCTTGTGGCAGCGATGATCGATTCGCGGTGGGCATCCGCAAAATCTATTCTTTGGATGCTCCGTATTTAGCGGATCAATTCGACCTGGGACGTGCGACCGACGCGGCGCGGCGCTGCGAGCGCGCGCCGTCTCGTCGAACGCCGGTGACCTGCGACGGCGTTCAGCCGCCCGCGCTTTCCTTGCGGATCAGCCAGCGGCCATCGACGCGCTGCAGCTCGAGCGTCTTGCGGCCGCTCTCCTTGATCTTGTCGGCGGCGTAGCTCTGCTTGAACTTCGCGGTGGCCGTGTTGCCGTTGATGCTGACCACCAGGTTGTCGACCTTCACGCTGATGCTCGACTTGTTGCCGATGCGCTTGCGGCGCTCTTCTTCCCAGGCCTTGTGGCTGCTGCCCTTGGCGGGCTGGAAGTCGCTCGCGTAGCTGGCGAGGTACTTGTCGGCGT
>NZ_JBZAYE010000608.1:0-4381 GCF_058244205.1 Variovorax sp. 20P10.2.4 | reverse complement strand
AGCCGCGCCAGCGGCAGTGCGTCGGCCGGCAGGCCGGCCTGGCGCCAGAGGTCGTGGAGGATGTCGCTCGCGCTCATCTTTCGTTCTCTCCAAGGAAGAAAGGCAGGGCCCGCTCGCGCGGCCCTGCCCTTCGTTCGTCGTTGCGGCCTTCGCCTTACTGGATCAGCTTGGCGCCGGTCTTGGCCTGCAGCGCATCGAAGCTCACGCCGGGCGCGAGTTCGATCACCTTGAGGCCCTCGGGCACCACGTCCATCACGGCGAGGTCGGTGATGATGCGGTCGACGACGCCCACGCCGGTCAGCGGCAGGGTGCACTTCTCGAGGATCTTGAAGTCCTCGGTGCCGTCCTTCTTCTTGGCCACGTGTTCCATCAGCACGATCACGCGCTTGACGCCGGCCACCAGGTCCATCGCGCCGCCCATGCCCTTGACCATCTTGCCGGGGATCATCCAGTTGGCGAGGTCGCCCTGGGTGCTCACCTGCATCGCGCCGAGGATCGAGAGGTTGATCTTGCCGCCGCGGATCATCGCGAAGCTGTCGTGGCTGCCGAAGATGGCCGAGCCCGGCAGCGTGGTGACGGTCTGCTTGCCGGCGTTGATCAGGTCGGCGTCGACCTGGTCCTCGGTCGGGAACGGGCCGATGCCCAGCATGCCGTTCTCGCTCTGCAGCCAGACTTCCTTGGTGCCCGTGTGGTTGGCCACCAGCGTCGGGATGCCGATGCCGAGGTTGACGTAGAAGCCGTCTTCCAGCTCTTGCGCGGCGCGCGCCGCCATCTGGTCTTGGGTCCAGGGCATCTCAGGCTCCTTCTCTCTTGTTGACGACCTTGGCCGGCACTTCGCTGCCGGCGGCGGCCTGGGCGATCGCCGTCTGGGCCTCGACCTTGGCGGCCGCGGCATCGACGCCGGCGCTCACGGTGCGCTTCTCGATGCGCTTCTCGGGCGTGGCATTGAGCACCAGGCGGTGCACGTAGATGCCCGGCAGGTGGATGTCGTCGGGGGCCAGCTCGCCCACCTCGACGATCTTCTCGACCTCGACGATGCAGATCTTGCCGGCCATCGCGGCCGCGGGATTGAAGTTGCGCGCCGTCAGGCGGAAGCGCAGGTTGCCCGACTTGTCGGCCACGTCGGCCTTGACCAGCGCCACGTCGGGCACCAGCGAATGCTCCATCACGTAGGTCTCGCCGTCGAACTCGCGCAGTTCCTTGCCTTCGGCGACCTGCGTGCCCACGCCGGTCTTGGTGAAGAAGGCCGGGATGCCGGCGCCGCCGGCGCGCAGCTTCTCGGCCAGCGTGCCCTGCGGCGTGAATTCCAGCGCGAGCTCGCCCGCCAGGTACTGGCGTTCGAATTCCTTGTTCTCGCCCACGTAGGAGGCGATCATCTTCTTGATCTGGCGCGTCTCGAGCAGCTTGCCGAGGCCGAAGCCGTCGACGCCCGCGTTGTTCGAGATCACGGTGAGGTTCTGCGCGCCGGAATCCTTGAGCGCGTCGATGAGCGCCTCGGGAATGCCGCACAGGCCGAAGCCGCCGACCGCGAGCATCTGCCCGTCGGCCACGACCCCCTTGAGCGCCGCCTCGGCGGAGGGATAGATCTTGTTCACTCGTGCTCCTTGATTGGCTGTGTCGAGAGTGGGTGGGAAAGCCCTGAACGATACTACGTACCCGCATACGTAGTATTTCGTAATGGTGACCCCCGATGCAGGAGACGACCGATCGCAAGGCTGAGGCGGCAACGCCCGACATCGACTACCGGCTGGCCTTCGAGCATGCCCCGGTCGGGATGGTGGTTTCGCGCCACCGCGCCATCGTGGCCTGCAACCAGCGCGTGTGCGAGATCTTCGGCGCAACGCCCTCCGCGCTGGTGGGGCATTCGTTCAGCATCCTCTACCCCAGCCTCGCCGAGTTCGAGCGCATCGGCAAGCGCATGGAACCGATCATGAATGCCAGCGGGCACTATGCCGACAACCGCATGATGCGCCGCCTCGGCAACCTGCACGGAGCGATCGCGGGCGAGACCTTCTGGTGCCACGTCACCGGCCATGCGATGAACCGGGCCATCCCGCACGAGTCGGGCATCTGGACCTTCGAGGACCTGGGCTCGCGCCGCGCGACCAAGGCCCAGCTCACGCCGCGCGAGCGCGAGGTGGCGGCCCAGGTGATGCGCGGCCTGACCTCGAAGGAGATCGGCAAGGCGCTGGGCATCAGCCACCGCACGGTGGAACTGCACCGCGCGCGGCTGATGCGCAAGTACGCGGCCGCCACGACGGCGGAGCTGGTGCAGAAGCTGATCGCGGGCTGACCGACCCGTCGAGCGGATCGCGCCGCGGGCCCCCGGGTTCCCTTCGATCGTTGCCGAAACGGAAACGCCGTGTCGATGAAAGGCACGAACCATGGCGCTTTCGCAGGACTATCGTTGCAGTCATGCGGACACGGTGTCCGCGTCACTGTTCAAGGAGTCGTCTCATGACCACAGCTCTTCATTCCGAAAAGGCCCTTCTGCAATCGCGCCTGGCCGCGCATGCCCATGTGCTCGCCGTGCACAAGGCACCGGTCGCGCTGACGCTGGCCGCCGTCATCCTGTCGGTGCTCGGCGTGCGCGCCTGACCCTGGCGCCACGCCAGGGCTGAACGAGAGGCGCCGCGCCCCACGCATCGCAGGATGCGCCCACGGCGCCCCTCATTCAGCGCTCATTCTTCGCTATGCTCTGCCCCCTTTGGCAGGCACGCGCATGGCGATCCCCGACGAGATCCTTCCCTTCTGGCAACGCTTCGAGGCCGCCCTCGGCAGCGAGGCCGCTTCGCGCTTCTGCGAAGCCTTCCACTTCGACGACAACGAGGCCGGCGCCACCGAGCTCGCGCGGCTCGTGCTCGAGGGCCGCAAGCGCGGCACGGCCAGCCTCGAATGGTCCTTCGCCGCCACGGGCCGCCCGCGGCCGCGCCCCGGCGACCTCAGCGTGGTGACCGACTGGCACGGCCGGCCGCTGTGCGTGATCGAGACGCGCGCGGTGGTGGTGATGCCCTTCGAGGAGGTCGGCGCGGACTTCGCGGCGGTCGAGGCCGAGGGCGACGGTTCGCTGCGCTACTGGCGCGAGGGCCACTGGCAGTACTTCAGCGGCGAGTGCGAGCGCATCGGCCGCACGCCCGACCTGCGCATGCCGGTGCTGTGCGAGACCTTCGAGATGGTCTGGCGCGACTGAGCGCCCCGACGGCCCTACTTCTTCTTCGGCGCGATCGAGGCCTTCGCCTTGCCGTCCGCCCCGGCTGCTTCAGGCGCCTTGACCCAGCCGCGCAGCATCAGCCCCATCAGCAGGCCGGCCAGGAAGATCGCCCAGTAGACCCAGGCCGGCAGGTTCTCGGCGCCGCTGTGCAGGTTCATGCCGAAGACCGCGCCGATCGCCATCAGCGGGAAGGTCAGCGCGGCGATGGTGTTGAGCTTGTGCTGCGCGCGCGTGGCCTCCAGGGCCGCGCGCGCCTGCGCCTCGGCCGCATGGGCGAGGCGGAAGTCGAGCGACATGCGGGTGTCGGCCAGCAGCAGCTCGAGCCCGCGCGCGATCTCGACCGCGCGGTCGCGCAGGTCGACCAGCAGCGGGTCGTCCTTCACCGCCTCGCGCGCCGCCTGCAAGGTGGCCTGCAGGTTGGCGGCCGCGCGCGACAGCGGGATCAGCGGCCCGAGGATCTGGAACAGGGCCTCGGCATCGGCGGCCGCCTCGTGGCGCTGCTCGAAGGTGGCGAGCGCGGCGCGGTAGCTCTCGAGCAGCTTCGCGAAGGCGCGCTCGCCCGGCGTGCTGCCCTTGTGGAACCAGCCGCCGTCGGGCTTGCGCAGGAACACCGAATGGCGGCGTTCGCTGCCGCTGCCCGCGGGCGGCTCGTGCAGGATCACGAGCAGGTGGCCGTCCTCGTGCACGATGCGCTGCGCGCCGTAGCTGTCGCGGCCCAGCCGCTGCTGCATGGCGGGCGGCAACTCCCAGTCGTAGTCGATGCGTCGGCTCATCGGTCTTCCTGCAGTTCGCGCCACAGCGTGTCGAATTCGTCGGCGAAGCGGCGCAGCAAGGTGGCGTCGTTGCTCAACACCAGGTTCTCCTCGTTGAACTCGCTGGCGCTGCGGGTCCAGTTGTAGCTGCCGTTGAGCAGCCAGGCGCCGTCGAAGATCGCGAACTTGTGGTGCATGTGGGCATCGGTGCGGTCGACCGCCACCGGAATGCCCGCGTTGCGCAGCCGGCCCACGTCGCTGCCGAGGTCGTATTCCTTGTCGTTGTCGGTCACCAGCCGCACGCGCAGGCCGCGCCGGTGCGCCGCGAGCACCTCGTCGCTGATGCGGTCGTCCGACAGCGTGAAGACGCAGAGGTCGGCGCTGCGGCGCGCGCCGCGCAGCTGCTGGACGATGGCCT
>NZ_JBZAYE010000607.1:0-4386 GCF_058244205.1 Variovorax sp. 20P10.2.4 | reverse complement strand
ACGTGCGGCTGGGCGCGAGCGTGCCGGTCACCGCGCTGTTCAAGGAGACGCTGGGCATCGACACGCTGATGTTCGGCTTCAACCTGCCCGACGAGGACGTGCACGCGCCGAACGAGTTCTTCCGGCTCGCGTCGATCCAGCAGGGCGCGCGCGCGTGGACGCTGCTGCTGGCGGAACTGGCGTCGTACCCGCCAGCGCAGTTCCACGGGCATTGAGCGCGAGGGCTCAGTGCTTCACGCGCCGTGAGCGGCACGGCACCCGCGGCCCCGTTCGAGCACATCGTGATGGCGGCTACCATCGCGCAGCGTCTGCCCGACCTGCCGTCTCCGCCCCTCCTTGCCCATGAAGCTGCTTGCCGCCCGCGTCTGCGCATTCGTCCTCGGAGCCGCCGCGTCCCTCGGCGTCGCCGCCGCCGATCTCGACGCCGGCGTGCGCGCCTACCGGGCCCGGGACTTCGATGCCGCCGTGGCCCAACTGCAGCCGCTGGCCGAGCTCGGCGACCCGGATGCGGCCTTCTACCTCGGCAGCATCCATGCCCGCGACGACAGCCGCCATCAGGACGACTACATGGCCTACAAGCTGCTGTCGCGCGCAGCACGCGCCGGCCGGGTCGATGCCAGCGACGCACTGATCCTGATGCGCGCCAAGGGCAAGGTCAGCCTCATGTTCGAAGGCTATGCGCTACGCCCCGCGGACAAGGCCGGGCTGGAGCCGCTTCGGCAGGCCGCGCTCGAAGGCCGCTTCGACACGCTCGGCACGGAGAACCTGACGCGGCTCGCGGTCGCCTACTGCGAACACATGGGATTGGCCGAGGGGAGCGGTCCCCAGAGAACCGTCGATCGCAACGAGAACGTGCACGACTGGCTGCAGCGGGCGGCGGAGGCCGGTGAGCCGCGTGCGCAGTTCCTGCTCGGCATGCTGTATGCCGGTGGCCAGCCTTGCCATGGCGTGTCGGTGAAGATCGATCGTGCCCTCGGCCTGTCGTGGTGGCGCAAGGCTGCCGCCCAGGGCCTGCTGCAGGCCCAGCGAACGATCGCCGCCTTCGTCGTGCGCGCGCGGGATGGCATCCCGGCCGATCCGAAGGAAGGCATGGAATGGCTGCGCCAGGCGGCGGCTCGCGGCGACGCGCCCGCCATGGCGTGGCTGGGCATCTATCACGACAAGGGCTACGGAGTGCCCAGGGATGCGGCGCAAGCCATGCGCTGGTTCCGGAAGGCGGCCGATCTCGACGACGTCACCGCGCTCGACAACCTGGGCGACATGCTGTCGACGGGCCAGGATGTCCCGGCGGATCCGGTCGAGGCGCATGCCCTGTACCGGCGCGCCGCGGACCTGGGGGACCCTTATGCGCAGCGCCGTCTGGCCGAGATCTACACCCAGGGCGCCGGCGTGGAAAAGAGCGCGGAACGCGCGCTGCAGTGGCGCACCGCCTCCGCGCGCGGCGGCGACCCGGTGTCGCAGACGATCCTGGGCCAGATGTACCTGTTCGGACGCGATGCGCCGCGCGATCCCAAGGCGGCACTGGACTGGCTGCGCGAAGGAGCGAGCCGCGGCCAGCCGCAAGGCCTGCTTCTGCTGGGCAGCGTGCTGGAGGCGGCGCCGGATGGCCTGGCGAAAGCCTGGGCGCTCTACACGCTGTCCGACCGCGCGGGCGAGCCCCGGGCAGCCCCGCGGCGAAACACCATCCAGGCCCGGATGTCGGCCGACGAACTGGCGCGCGGCGAGCGCCTGGCGGCCGACTGGCGCCTGGACGCACGCCAGCCCGGCGACTGGAATTGGCGGGCTCTCTCCCTCACGGCGACATCGCCGGAGGACAGTTTCTAGAGCTGGACAGCCACCTCGCCTCGTGGCCGCGCTGCGTGCCAGGCTTCAGTGATCCTTCCCGGGTGACGGCGAAGCCTTCGCCGCTTCCGCGGCCTGCGCCGCGCGCAGCTTGTCCTTCTTGCTCGGCCGCGTGCCCTTGATCCCGCCCGTGCCGCTCGCGTCGACCAGCGGCGGCGCGACCTCGGTGGGCTCGAAGCCCTCGATGCGCTCGCGCGGCACGCGCCGGTCCTGGCGCTTCTCGATCAGGCGGAAATGCGCCTCGGAGGCCGGCGTCACGAAGCTGATCGCCAGGCCACTCTCGCCCGCGCGGCCGGTGCGGCCGATGCGGTGCACGTAGTCGGTGGGCGAGCGCGGCAGGTCGTAGTTGACGACCACCGGCAGCCGCGCGATGTCGAGGCCGCGCGCGGCCAGGTCGGTGGCCACCACCACGTCCCAGCGGCTCTGCTTGAACTGGTCGAGGATGTCGGTGCGCGCGCCCTGCGAGATGTCGCCATGGAAGGGCACGGCATAGATGCCGTGGCGGTAGAGCTTCTCGGCCACGGTCTGCGCGGCATGCTGGGTGGCGACGAAGACCAGCACGCGGCCCCAGGCCTCGCCGTGCTGCTCGAGCAGGTGGCGCAAAAGCTGCGTGCGGCGGGTGCTGTCGACCTCGATCGCGCGCTGCACGATGTCGGGCGCAGTGCCGGGCTCGCCCTGCACGTCGATCGTTTCGGGGTCGCGCAGCATGCGGTCGGCCAGCGCCTGGATCGCCTGCGGGAAGGTGGCCGAGAACAGCAGGTTCTGCCGCTTCGCCGGCAGTTGCGCAAGGATGCGGCCCAGCTCCTCGGCGAAGCCCAGGTCGAACAGGCGGTCGGCCTCGTCGAGCACCAGCGTGCCGATCGCGTCGAGCCGCAGTGCGTTGTGCTCGACCAGGTCGAGCAGCCGGCCCGGGGTGGCGACGATCAGGTCGGCGCCGCCGCGCAGGCCCATGAGCTGCGGATTGATCGACACGCCGCCGAACACCACGGCGATGCGCAACCGGTCGGGCAGTGCGCGCGCCAAGTCGCGCAGGGTCTGGCCGACCTGGGCCGCGAGCTCGCGCGTGGGCACCATCACCAGCGCGCGAAGCCGGCGCTCACCCCCGGCGGAGTCGGCAGCCAGCCGGTGCAGCAGCGGCAGCGAGAATGCCGCGGTCTTGCCCGAGCCGGTCTGGGCCGAGCCGCGCAGGTCGCGTCCCTGCAGAATCGCAGGAATGGCCGCGGCCTGGATCGCGGTCGGCTCGGCGTAGCCGCGTTCGGCGGCGGCGCGCACGAGCGCCGGGGCCAGCCCCAGCGATGCGAAGGACGGGGTGGGCGCAGCGGTCAAGCGGCGGTCTCCCCACGGAAGAAGGCGGGCGGCAGGTGCATCGGAAAGGCTCGTCTGGGCTGGTGGAAAAGAAATCGGGAACGAAGAGAACGCAAGAACATGGCAACCCACAAGGACAACCCGGCGGCCACCCGGCTGGTGTATTCGACCGAGGCCGGCGGCCGCATGTGCCCCGATTGCGGCGAACCGCTGGCGCAATGCCGCTGCAAGGACCTCGCCGAGCAGGCGCGGCTGCGCGCCGCCGATGGCATTGTGCGTGTGTCGCACGAGACCGCGGGCAGAAAAGGCAAGGGCGTGACCGTGGTGAAGGGCGTGGCGCTCGACGCGGCCGCCCTGCTTTCGCTCGGCAAGCAGCTCAAGGCGGCCTGCGGCAGCGGCGGTACGGTGAAGGACGGCACGATCGAGATCCAGGGCGACCACCGCGAACAGGTGATCGCCACGCTCACGAAGCTGGGCCACACGGTCAAGCGTGCGGGAGGCCGGTGATGAAACCCGAGGACCTCGAGCGCCTGGTCACGCTGGCGATGCCCTTCGGCAAATACAAGGGAACGCTGATCGCCGACCTGCCGGGCAACTACCTGACCTGGTTCGCGCGCGAGGGTTTTCCCCCGGGAGAGATCGGGCGGTTGCTCGCCTTGATGCATGAAATAGACCACAACGGGCTCTCCGGCCTGCTCAAACCGTTGCGAAACCGCCCGTCGGGATCAGAGGTTTCCCGATGAATGTGCAATTAAAAGCTTGATTTCCCGGCCAAACCGGGATAATCGCCGCTACGTGTCAGTGAGCCATCGGCTCCCGTGCACGTTATCCGGTGATCGGTCAGTTTCGCGCACAGCGCCTTTGTTTGTTGTGATTCTGGGACTCCATCGCTTTTTCTGTTATTTGGTTTTTTTGAGTTGAGGAGTCCCTTTCATGGGCAAGAAACTTTACGTGGGCAATCTCGCCTACTCGATCCGTGACAACGACCTGGAGCAAGCTTTCGGCGCCTACGGTGCCATCGTCAGCGCCAAGGTCATGATGGAACGTGACACCGGCCGCTCCAAGGGCTTCGGCTTCGTGGAAATGGGTACCGACGCCGAGGCGCAAGCCGCGATCGCCGGCCTGAACGGCCAGCCGGTCCAGGGCCGTGCCCTGACCGTGAACGAAGCCCGTCCGATGGAAGCCCGCCCGCCCCGTAGCGGTGGCGGCGGCTACGGTGGTGGTGGCGGCGGTTACGGC
>NZ_JBZAYE010000606.1:0-4396 GCF_058244205.1 Variovorax sp. 20P10.2.4 | reverse complement strand
CGGTGAACAGCGCGAGGCCGCCGAGGTAGATGCGGCGCGGCCCGAAGCGGTCGCCGAGCGCGCCGCTGCTCAGCAGCAGGGCCGCGAACACCAGCGTGTAGGCATTGACCACCCATTGCAGCCCGGCCACGTCGGTGCGGAACTCGCGCAGCAGCGCATCGAGCGCGACATTGACCACGCTCACGTCGAGCAGCACCACGACGAAGCCCAGCGACGCGGCCACCAGCGTGCCCCGGCGCGAAGACGATCCGGTTCGCATGTTCCACCCTTTTCATCCATGAAGAGGAGGCGATGGTGGGCCGCGACGCTCTGTGCGTGAATTCCCTAAAATCGCGGACTCACTGCGAGAAAACGCACAGATAGGGAACACCATGTTCGACTGGGAGAACCTGCGCCATTTCCTGGCCGTCGGCCGCGCCGGCACGCTGTCGGGTGCCGCGCGTTCGCTGCGTGTCGACCATGCGACGGTGAGCCGCCGGCTGGCGGCGCTCGAGGCCGAGCTGGGATTGCCGCTGGTGGAACGGCTGCCGCGCGCCTGCCGCCTGACGGCCGCGGGCCTCGAGGTCTTCGAGCAGGCCAAGGCGATGGAGAGCGCCTCCTTCGCCATCGCGCGGCGCAGCCAGGCGCGGCAGGTGTCGCTGCGCGGCAAGGTGACCTTGAGCGCCTCGCCGGTGCTGGCCACGCACTTCCTCGCCGCGCGCATGGCGGACTTCCATGCGGTCTACCCCGACATCCAGCTGTCGGTGCGCTCCGAGGCCCAGCAGGTCTCGCTGAGCCGCGGCGAGGCGGACCTCGCGCTGCGCCATGTGCGGCCCAGCGAGCCCAACAACATCGCGCGCCGCGTCGGCCGCATCCCCTTCGCGCTCTACGCGGGCCGCGACTACCCCGCCCTCAGGGAGCCCGCGCGCTGGACCTTCATCGCCTATGACGACCGCTTCGCCGACATGCCCCAGCAGCGCTGGCTGCTCGGCAACGCGGGCGAGCGCCCGGTGGGCTGCGAACTCGGCGACATCAGCAGCCAGCTCGTCGCCGCGCGTGCCGGCGCCGGCGTCGCGGGCCTGCCCTGCTTCCTCGGCGATGCGGAGCCCGCGCTGGTGAAGCTCGAGCCCGGCGGCGAGCCCTTCGAGCATGCGATCTGGCTGGTCACGCACCGCGAGCTCAAGCGCTCGGCCACGGTGCGCGCGGTGATGGACTATCTCGCCCGGGCTTTCGCCGACAGCGAGGCGCTGCGGCTGCCCTGATCGCCGCGCCCCCTAGGACGCGTCGAGCACCTCGCGCACGCGCGCGGCCAGTTCCTCGATCGTGAAGGGCTTGCCGATCAGGTGCACGCCCGCGTCGAGCACGCCGTTGTGGACCACCGCATTGCGCGTGTAGCCGGTGGTGAACAGCACCTTGAGTTCCGGCCGCCGCCGCAGCGCCTCGTCGGCCAGCTTGCGGCCATTGGTCTCGGGCATCACCACGTCGGTGAACAGCAGCTGGATCTCGGGATGGGCATCGATCAGCTTCAGCGCCGCCACGGCGCCGTCGGCCTGCAGCACGCGGTAGCCGAGCTCGGTGAGCGCGGCGACCGTGAGCTGCCGCACCGCGGGCTCGTCCTCCACCACGAGGATCAGCTCCTCGGTGCCGCCCAGCGGCGTGTCCGGGGCGGCCTCGGCCTTCTCGTCCTCGGCGGGCGCGCCGAGCAGGCGCGGCAGGTAGACCTTCACGGCCGTGCCCTCGCCGACCTCCGAATAGATCTTCACGTGGCCGCCCGACTGCTTGACGAAGCCATAGACCTGGCTCAGGCCCAGCCCCGTGCCGCGGCCCACCTCCTTGGTGGTGAAGAAGGGGTCGAAGGCCTTGGCGACCACCTCGGCGGACATGCCCGAGCCGGTGTCGCTGACGGCGATCATCACGTACTGCCCGGACGAGAGGCCGAGGTGCTCGGCCGCATAGCGCTCGTCGAGGTGGGTGTTGGCGGTCTCGATCGTGAGCCGCCCGCCGTCGGGCATGGCGTCGCGCCCGTTGACCGCGAGGTTGAGGATCACGTTCTCGAGCTGGTTGGGGTCGGCGTGCGTGCGCCACAGCCCGCCGGCCAGCACGGTCTCGAGCTGGATCGCGCCGCTGAGCGAGCGGCGCAGCAGGTCCGACATGCCCGCCACCAGCCGGTTGGCATCGAGCGACTCGGGGCGCAGCGGCTGCTGGCGCGAGAAGGCGAGCAGCCGTTGCGTCAGCAGCGCGGCGCGCTTCGCGCCGTCGCGCGCGGCCTCGACGTAGCGCCGGGCGCGAACGTCGTCGGCCGCGAGCTGGCGCCCCAGCAGGTCGAGCGAACCGATCACCACCGCGAGCATGTTGTTGAAGTCGTGCGCGATGCCGCCGGTGAGCTGGCCCACCGCTTCCATCTTCTGCGCCTGGCGCAGCGCCTCCTCGGTCTTCAGGCGCTGCGCAACCTCCTCGGCCACGCGGTGCTCGAGCGAGTCGTTGAGTTCGAGCAGCGCGCGCTCGGCGCGGTGGCGCTGGGTCACATCCTGGAACAGCACGGCCACCTGGCGGCGCTCGGGCGGCTCGACGCGGAAGGCGGCCAGCTCGAGGAAGCGGCCGGTGCGCACCAGCTCGCGCTCGAAGCGCACCGGCTCGCCCGTGAGCAGCACGCGGCGGTAGATGTCGACCCAGCCGTCGGCCTCGTCGGGCACCATCTCGCGCACCCGCTGGCCCACCACGTCGGCGATGCCGGCATTGGCCAGGTAGGCCGGGTTGGCCGTGACGTGGACGTAGTCGCTCATCGGCCCGTGCGGGCCGTCGAGGAATTCGATGACGCAGAAGCCTTCGTCGATGGTCTCGAACAGGGTGCGGAACTGCCGGTGGCTCTCGCGCAGCGCGAGCTCGGAGGCCTTGCGCTCGCTCAGGTCGAGCATGGCGCCGATCATGCGCAGCGGCCGGCCCTGCGCGTCGCGCAGCACGGTGCCGCGGTCGAACACCTCGGCATGGCTGCCGTCCTTGCGCAGGAAGCGGTACTCCTGCGTCCAGGCGGTTCCGCCGCCGTCGATCACGGCATGGATGCCGGTCTCGACGCGCGCGCGGTCCTCGGGATGGATGTGGTCGAGCCACCAGTCGGCGCTGGTCTCTTCCTCCGTGTGGCCGAACAGCGTGGTCAGCGCCTGGTTCCAGACCACGTGGCCGTCGGACAGGCGCCAGTCCCAGACCGCGTCGTTGGTGGCCAGCACCGCGAGCCGGTAGCGCTCCTCGGTCTCCGTGCGCTGGGCCTGGCGCCGCGTCGCCTCGTCCTCCTTGTCGGCCAGCCGGCGCCGGGCCAGCACCTGGGCGGTGGTCTCCCAGACGGTGCACAGCAGACCGCGCACGGCGCCCTGTTCGTCGCGCAGCGGCGCATAGGAGAAGGTGAACCAGGTCTGTTCCTCCAGCCCCTCGCGGTTCACGACGAGCGGCAGGTCCTCGCGATGGACCGGGCTGCCGGCCAGCGCCGTCTCGACCAGCGGCCCGACCTCGGGCCAGATCTCCGCCCAGACCTCGGCCAGCGGCGCGCCCAGGGCTCCGGGATGCTTGCCGCCGAGGACCCGGCCGTACGGCTCGTTGTAGACCATGCCCAGGCCGTCGCCCCAGGCCAGCCACATCGGCAGGGCCGAATCGAGCATCAGCGACACCGCGTGGCGCAGCGCGCCGGACCAGCCCTGCGGCGGACCGAGCGCCGAGCGCGCCCAGTCGTGCTCGCGCAGGAAGGCGGCGGCGAGCGTGCCGTCGGGCCGGAAATGTCCCTCGTGCTGCAGTGCGGTGCCGGGCCCGCCGTGTGTCTCGCCGTTCTTCATGAGTGCGTCCGCGTGCTGGGCGTATCCCTTGGTGCGCCTGTCCAGGGTCGGTATCGTAGGGGCGCCGCGGGCTGTGCCGCGTCGGCGGGCAGGCCGTCTCGCGACCGGTCCGGGGCGATCTAGGGGCCTGACGTCGGCGGCGGCACCGCCCACGGGTTCGCGGATCCCGGCGGTCTCAGCACGGACGGCGCGGAAGGATCGGAGGACGGCATCGTCATGCTCGGTGGCGAAGCCATCACCGGACGGACCGGTGCCGGCCGGGGCATCACGGGCAGGGGCGACAGGCCCCGAACCTCCGACAGCCCCGCGGTCGCATCGCCCGCCCGCCGCCCGAACTCACGCTTGATCGCCCGGTCGATCAGCGGATAGGGAAACATCGCGAGCTTGCCCATGAGGCAGTTGATCATCAGGCTGTCGAAGGAGCGGCCGAACGATCCCTTCTCGAATTCCTTGGCATGAAGCTCGAGGATGCGGATCGCGTCGTTGCACTTGAGCACGTCGGCCTTGCCCTTGCCGAGCGAGGCGGCCAGCTTCCTTGCCTCCGGCAGCGTGGCGTAGGGCTGCTGCACCAGCGCGGCCGGTGCGATGACCGGTGC
>NZ_JBZAYE010000605.1:0-4398 GCF_058244205.1 Variovorax sp. 20P10.2.4 | reverse complement strand
CACGGCGGGCGCGATGGTGGCGAACGAGACCGCGACCGCGCCGCCCATCAGGTCGTTCATGGCCGGCGCCGCGCCCTTGTAGGGCACGTGCATCAGGTCGCTGTGGCTCGCGGCCTTGAGCAGCTCGCCCGCCAGGTGATGGATGGTGCCGTTGCCCGAGCTGGAATAGGCCAGCTGACCCGGCTGCGCGCGCGCCAGCGCCAGCAGTTCGGGCAGGGTGCGCGCGGGCACCGAGGGATTCACCAGCACCACCAGCGGCGACTTCGAGACCACGCCCAGGTAGCTGAAGTCGCTGCGCGGGTCGTAGGGCACCTTGCGCGCGTTCGGGATGATGGTCAGCGGCGCGCCGTCGATCAGGCCCAGGGTGTAGCCGTCGGGCGCGGCGGTCTTGACGGCCTCGGCGCCGATCGCGCCGCCGGCGCCGGGCCTGTAGTCCACCACCACCGGCTGGCCCAGCGCCTTCTCCATCACCGGCGCGAGGTCGCGCGCCACCGCGTCGGCCGCGCCGCCGGGCGTGTAGCCGAGCACCAGCCGCAGCGGGCGGGTCGGCGACCAGCTTTCCTGCGCATGCAAAAATCCGGGCGCACCCAGCAGAAATGCAGAACCGGCCACCACGACCTTCCAAAGCAGTCTTGAAAACACCACGCGTCTCCGTTTAAATATTTATAAACGAGTTCAGTATATTTTCAGATCACATCCGTATGCAACCCGGTAGAAGCCCCGTTGCCAGCCCGACGCTGGCCGAATCGATCCGCCTGTCGATCATCGAAAGCCTGGCCAGCGGCCTGCTGCAGCCAGGCCAGCCCATCGACGAGCGCGGACTCAGCGAGCGTTTCGAGGTCTCGCGCACCCCGATCCGCGAGGCCATCCTCCAGCTGGCGGCCCAGGGTTTCGTGGTGATGGAACCGCGCAGCGGCGCCTCGGTGCCGCGGCTGTCGATCCAGTTGCTGCGCGAGCTGCTGGAGCTGCTCGGCGAGCTGGAAGGCGCGGCCGCCAAGTTCGCCGCCAAGCGCATGCGCCCGGCCGAGAAGAAGGCGCTGGAAGAGGCGCTGGCCGCCTGCGCCGAGGCCTCGGCGCGCGACGACGCGCTGGCCTACCGCGATGCCAACGACCATTTCCACGACCTGATCTACACCGCCTGCCGCAACGAGACGCTGGTCGACCAGATCCGCGCGCTGCGCACCCGCTGCGCCGCCTACACCGCCAACCGCTTCGATTCGCCGGGCCGCATGCAGCGCTCGGCGCGCGAGCACGCGGCCATCACCGAGGCGCTGCTGCGCAGCGATCCGGCCGAGGCGCAGGCGGCGATGCTGGTCCACATCTCGATCGGCGGCAGCGATTTCGCGGAGTTCGTGAGCGGGTTGCCGCAAGACTTGTTGCACGCTTGAACGGGCCCTGTCCGGCCAGCGGTGCCGGTGACGTCCTGCAACCAATCAGGCGCGAACTCGCGCGCCTGTGGCAAGCTCCCACCGCCATGCAAAGCCGCCGCTCCATGCCCTCCTCCCCGATCCGCCCTACCCGCCGCCGCGCGCTGGGCGCCCTGCTCGGCGCCGCCGTGCTCCAGGCGCCGTTCGCCGCCTTCGCGGGCTTCAATTTCTTCACCAGCGAATACACCGCGAGCCGCGACGAGCTGCAGGCGCAGATCGCGCGCCGCTTCCCGGTGGCCGAGCGCTATGCCGAGCTGTTCACGGTCGGGCTGCGCGATCCGCAGCTGGGCCTGGACGCGGGCACCAACCGCGCCGCGATCACCGCCACGCTGACCATCGCGAGCCCGCTGCTCGGCGGCGCGCCGGTGCAGGGCACGGTGGCGGTCAGCAGCGCGCTCAAGTACGACGCCGCCACGCGCGCGCTGCGGCTCGACCAGCCCAAGGCCGAGCGCATCGAGCTGCAGGGCCTGGGCGGGCGCGATGGCGAGCGGCTGCAGCGCGTGGGCGCGCTAGTGGCGCAGGAACTGCTGCAAGGCCAGCCGCTGCGCACCTTCAAGCCCGAGGAACTCACCGTCGGGCGCAAGACCTACGAGATCGGCGACATCACGGTGCTCGCCGACGGCATCAAGGTGCAACTCAAATGACACATCGCAGACGCACGCTCCTGCTCGCCCTGGGCGCCACCGCCGCGCTCGCCGCGGGCTGCACCGGCTTCGCGCCCACGCCGCGCACGCGCTTCGACCTCGAGGCCCACCGCGGCGGCCGTGGCCTCGCGCCCGAGAACACGCTGGCGGCCTTCTCCAACGCCATCGACCTCGGCGTGACCACGCTCGAGCTCGACATCGGCCTGAGCGCCGACGGCGTGGTGGTGGTGTCGCACGACACGGCCCTCAACCCCGACCACACGCGCGATGCCGCCGGCCAGTGGCTCACCCCCGCGAACGGCCGCAGCGGACCCACGATCCGCTCGCTCACGCTGGCGCAGCTGCAGGGCTACGACGTGGGCCGGCTCAATCCCTCGAGCAGCTATGGCCGCCAGTTCGCGCTGCAGCTGCCGCGCGACGGCGAACGCATCCCGACGCTCGAGGCCGTGTTCGACCTGGTGCGCGCGCGCGGCCCGGCCGCGGCCACCGTGCGCTTCAACATCGAGACCAAGATCGACCCGACCCGGCCCGACGAGACGGCCGCGCCCGAACCCATGGTGCGCGCGCTGCTCGCGGTCATCGACAAGGCGCAGATGGCCGATCGCGTGACCGTGCAGAGCTTCGACTGGCGCACGCTGGCGCTGGTGGGCCAATGGGCGCCCGCGATGTCGCGCGCCTACCTGAGCACGCCGCGCACGCTGAAGGACAAGCGCTGGACCGCCGGGCTCGATGCCGCGGGCTTCGGCTCCACGCCGCGGCTCGTGAAGGCCGCGGCCGGCACCAGTGGCGGTCCGCTCGTCTGGTCGCCGGCCTTCGCCGATCTGAACGCGGCGCAGGTGAAGGAAGCGCAGGGCCTCGGCATGAAGGTGCTGCCCTGGACCGTGAACCAGCGCGCCGACATGATCCGGCTGATGGACCTGGGCGTGGACGGCATCATCACCGACTACCCCGACGTGCTGCGCGACCTGGTGCGCGAACGCGGGCTGCCGCTGCCGCCCTCGGGAAGGAGCGCCTCGTGAGCGCCGCGCTGCAACAGCTCGACACCATTGCCGGGCACATCGACGCGCTGCGCCGCCAGGGCGGCGGCCCCGCCGGCCTGCTGTCGGACCAGGCACGCGGCAGCGCCGCGCTGCTGGCCGCCCTGCCGCCGCGCTACGGCGAGGTGCTGCTGAACCTGCTCGACCGGCTCGAATCGAGCGCGCTGTTCAGTGAGGAAAGCTGCTCGTTCAGCCAGAAAGATCTGCTCGACAACCTGTCGTTGTGGGTGGACAAGGCCCGTGCGCAGCTCGGCGGCTGAGGCACGCGGTTTATCATCGGCCCTCCATGCGCACCCTGTTCCTCGCCCTCATGATCGCCCTGCTGCCGGTTCGCGGCTGGCTCGGCGACGCGATGGCGATCGAGATGGTGCGGCATTCGATGCCCGCGGCCGAGGCCGTCGCCGGCGTGGCACAGGCGGCCACCGAGGCGCACTGCCACGAGGCCGGCGACATGGCCATGACGGCCATGGACAACGCCTCGCACGCCGAGCACGCGATGGCCGACACCCACGGCGATGGCAGCGACAGCGACCACGCCAGCCACCAGGGCTGCGGCACCTGCACCGCCTGCCAGGTCTGCCACTCGGTGGCACTCGGCGGCACCGAACTCCCGGGCATCGCGCACGATGCCCCCCAGGCCGCCCCCGCGGCCCCGGCGGCTCGCTTCGCGAGCACCGAGCCCTTCCTGGGCTTGAAGCCGCCCATTTCCTGATCTCCCTGCCCGTAGTCCGTCCGCGGTGAGCCTTCGTCGGCTCGCGGCGTCGATCGTATTGCTCATGGAGATCGAGCGTGAACCCTATCGTTCGCCGGCAGCTGGCCGGCCCCTTTCCCTTTCGCTGTCGAACAACTGACGCGCTGCCCCGGCGCGCCCTCGCATTCGCCAGTGCCCTGTTCCTGGCCGGCTGCGCCAGCCTCTCGCCCGACGGCGGCACGGCCGACGTGCAGGCCCTGGTCGCGGGCAATCCCCTGATGGCGGGCCAGCCGGCCCAGCGCATGCCCGACGAGGCTTCGCGCAAAAGCGTCGACGCGCTGCTCGCCAGGCCGCTCGACGCCGAGGCCGCCGTGCGCATCGCGCTCGTCAACGGCCCGCGCGTGCAGGACGCCTTCGCCACCCTGCAACTGAGCGACGCCGACCGCGTGCAGGCCGCGAGCCTGCCGAACCCGGTGCTCTCGTTCAGCCGGCTGGCGCAGGGCCGCGAGCGCGAGCTCGAGCGCATGCTGAGCTTCAACGTGATCGGCCTGGTCACGCTGCCATGGCAGGCGCGCTGGGCCGGCCAGCGCCACGAGGCC
>NZ_JBZAYE010000604.1:0-4404 GCF_058244205.1 Variovorax sp. 20P10.2.4 | reverse complement strand
CAGGGTGCGCGAGAGCGCGTCGATGCCCACGATCTCGCCGCGGAACGGCACGCTGTTGAGGTAGGCCTCGAGGATCTGGTCCTTGCGCCACTGGCGTTCGAGCTGGGCCGCGGCCACGGTCTGGCCGAGCTTCTGCGTCAGGCTGCGGCCGCCGCCACCGCGCCGCAGGTCCTCGTCGAGCAGGCCCGAGAGCTGCATCGTGATGGTCGAGGCGCCGCGCGTGCGCGTGTTCCAGAGATTGCCCCAGGCCGCGGCCGAGACCGCGCGCCAGTCGACGCCGCTGTGCTCGTAGAAGCGCCGGTCCTCGCTGAGCACCATCGCCGTGCGCAGCGCCGGCGAGATGTCGGCCAGCGCCGTCCACTGGCCGCGTCGCACGCTGGCGTCGGTGCGCACGCGCTGCAGCAGCTCGCCGTTGCGGTCGAGCACCGCGGTGTCGGACGAACGGAAGTCGCGCTTCACCTCCTCGAAGCCGGGCACGGCCCATGCCGCCTGCGTCGTCAGCATCAGCGCGGCGAGCGCCAGCATGAGGCGCGGAAACGCGGGAGGAGGAAACAAGGCGGTGGGCGTCGGCATCAGGGCAGGGGTGCGCGCGGGGAATGCGCCGGGCTGGAAAGCGGCCGCCATTCTCGGCCATGCGCGTCGGGCTGCCGTCCTGCCGAAAGATGTAGACGGAAGTTCGAACCGGTGCCGCGCGGCATGCGCCTACTCGCGGACGCGGGACGCACCGCCACGCGGGGGCCGGGCGCGTCGCTCACAGTCGGCAGCAGCTGCCACATCCGGTCACACAACTTCACCGCGGCGCAGCCATCGCGACACCGCGGCCCGACCTGCGTGGCCTTCAATGCGCTACCGCTGCGGTGCCCAGAGGCCAGCCGCCGCGGTGTTCCACAACCATTCCAAGGAGAACCCTCATGAAGAACAACAGACTCGCCACCCTGGCCGTCGTGCTGTCGGCCTCGGCCGTGCTGGCCGGCTGCGTGGTCGCCCCCGGCTACGACCGCCCGCCGCCGCCGCGCCATGGCGACCGTGACCGCGACGGCGTGCCGAACCGCTACGACCGCGATCGCGACGGCGATGGCGTGCCCAATCGCTACGACAGCCGTCCGGGCGATCCCCGCCGCAACTGATCGAGGGGCCGGCTCAGGCCGGCCGGCGCGCCATCAGCGCCCACAGGCCCGCCGCGCTCAGCAGCGCGCCGCCGCCGAGGTTGAAGCGGCGCTGCGCGCGCGGCGACGACAGCAGGCGCCGCGCCGAACCCGCGAACACCGCATAGAGCGTGGCGTTGAGCGTGGCCATCGCGACGAAGGTCAGCGCCAGCACCCACATCTGCGGCGCGACCTCGGCCTTCTGGCTGATGAACTGCGGCAGGAAGGCCACGAAGAACACAATGCCCTTGGGGTTGAGCGCCGTCACCAGGTAGGTGTTGGCGAACAGCCGCCAGCGCGAGGCGGGTGCTTCCGGCGTCGCGATCTCGGCGCTCGACACGCCCGCGCGCAGCAGCTTGATGCCCAGGTACAGCAGGTACAGCCCGCCCACCCACTTCACCGCGTTGAACCAGAAGGCCGAGGCCGCGAGCAACGTGCCCAGGCCCAGCAGCGACACCACCAGCGCGGTCGAGTCGCCGAGCGCCACCGCGGCCACCAGCGGCACGTTGGCGCGGCGGCCATGCGACATCGAGTAGCTGATCACGGTGAGGATGGTCGGGCCGGGAATGATCAGCAGCACGGCCGAGGCGGCCACGAAGGCGAGCCAGAGTTCGAAGGGCATGGGGGTGTCTCCTGGGGTTGTGTTTGTCTGTCAGGGATCGATGGCCGTGCGCGCCACGTGCCAGGTGCCGCGGTGGCCATCGACGTAGCGCAGGGGCGAGTTGACCAGATCGTCGAGGTCCACGTCGTCGAGGCAGGTCACGTTCACGCCATAGGCATGGGCGCCGGTCTCGGGCGAATGGCCCACGCCGAAGGAGCGCACGCCGCAGAGCTTGCAGACGATGTAATGGCTGTTGCGGCTGTCGAGCATCTGGTCGCTGAGCTCGGATTCGCCCTCGAGCAGGCGAAAGGCCTCGGGCTCGACGATGGCCGGCCAGAAGCGCGTGCGGGTGCAGATCGCGCAGTTGCAGCGCAGCGTGCCCAGGCTCAGGTCGATGTCGGCTTCGAAGCGCACGGCGCCACAGTGGCAGCCTCCGATATAGGTCTTTCTCATTCGGTCGATGTCCGCGTCTTCTTTTTGAATGTGTTTCGGCTTGCAAGGCACGATACCAAAGGCCTTTTGGCCCTGCGCCGCGGCAGGCAAAAACCGTGCGCGGCGAAGGCCGAACGCGGCGGGCTCAGGCGCGAATGCCGGCCGCGGTCACGAAAGCTGCGTGCCGAAGCGCGCCGCCGAGCGGGCCTTGGCGCGCTCGGCCTCGACCTCGCGGTCGCGCGGCCCGGCCGTGGTCACCAGCGATTCGAGCAGCCGCGCCGCGCTGGCGCTGACCTCCTCGACGGCGCGTTCGAACGCGGCCTCGTTGGCGCGCGAGGGGACGTTGAAGCCGCTGAGCTTGCGCACGAACTGCAGTGCCGCGGCGCGGATCTCCTGCTCGGTGGCGGGCGGCTCGAAGTTGTAGAGGGTCTTGATGCTCCTGCACATGGTGTCGGGTCTCCGGGCTCTTGTCGGGTACGGTCAGTTTGCCAGCGGACTTGGTCGAATTGAAGATGCTCTTCCTGGTTGGGCCGTTGGCCGGGTCTCGCCCCGGCGGGCGAGTCACTTTCTTTTGCTTCGCCAAAAGAAAGTAACCAAAGAAAAGGCGACCCACTGTCTGCGACCCTCCGCTTCGCTGCGGGCAACCTGCGGTGCTCGCGTTTCGCGGGGTCTCGCAGAACTCGCTTCGCTGCGCTGCGCTCAAACAGCTGCGAGCCCTTATCCGCGAAACGCTGCGCTCCTCGGCGCAGCCAGAGGGGTGGTTCGGGCCGTCGCTGCGCTCGGCCGTAGATACCAGACGGGCCTTCGCTTCGCTCGGCCTCAGTGAAAGATCTAGGGCCTATGCATGCGCACTCACCACACAAGGACGCGCCACGGCGCGTTGACCCTAGTCCCCTCTGGCTGTGCCGAGGAGCGCAGGAGAAAGCGGGATAAGGGCCGCAGCTGTCTGAGCGGAACGAAGTGCAGCGAGTTCTGCGGACCCCCGCTTTCTCCGAGCACCGCAGGTTGCCCGTAGCGAAGCGGAGGGACACAGACAGTGGGGTCGCCTTTCTTTGCTTACTTTCTTTGGCGAGACAAAGAAAGTGAGCCGCCCGCCGGGGCGGGACCCGGCCTACGGCCTAAGCAAGGAGAGCAAAGCCAAGAAAAACCTCACCCCGCCCGAAGCACGTCTTCAACAGCCAAAGCAACCCCAGCCAACCGCGAGTCATCCCCATTCACCGAAGACAACATCAACCCAACAGGCAACTCTCCAGCCGAATGACAAGGCAAGCTGAACGAACACCCATCCATCAAATTGATCGCAAACGTATTCCGCAACAACAGTCCGTTAGCCTGGAAAAACGCCGAATCCTCAGCCAGCGAATCAATGGCAGGCGCCACGATAGGCACCGTAGGACACAGCAACGCATCGAACCCCTCGAGCCGCCCTTCGACCCGAGAGATCCACTCCCGCCTCCGATCCAGCAGCGCGATGTAATCGGCAGCCCGCACCTCCGTCCCCAGGGCAATCCGCGCCGCAACCCGAGAATCGAAAGCCTCGCGCTTCGAAGCAAACCGTTCCCGATGCACAGCCGAAGCCTCGATAGGCGACAACCCCCCCGGCGCATTGACCGTCCCGATCTCCGCCAGCTCGCTCAACGCAATCTCCACGATCTGCGCCCCCGCTTTGGACAGCGCCTGCACCGCCCGCTCGAAAGCCCGCGCCACGCCAGGTTCGATCGCATCGAACATCAGCGTCTTCGGCACCGCAAGCCGCAACCCTTGCGCCGGCCGGCGCCGCACCACGAGCGGCGTGTCGGCGATCGCGGCGTCGGCGATCAGGCAGTCCTCGACGCTGCGCGCCATCGCGCACACCGTGTCGAGCGAACGCGCGAGTTCGAAGGCGCCGGTGCGCGGCACGCGCGACTGCGTGCTCTTGAAGCCGACGATGCCGCACAGCGCGGCCGGAATGCGGATCGAGCCGCCGGTGTCCGAGCCCAGGCCCGCGACCGCGAGGCCCAGCGCCACCGACACCGCGGCACCCGACGAGGAGCCGCCGGGAATGCGCGCGACCTCGGCATCGGCCGGGTTGCGCGGCGTGCCGTAGTGCGGATTGATGCCCACGCCCGAGAACGCGAACTCGGTCATGTTGGTGCGGCCCACGATGGCCGCGCCCTGCGTGCGCAGCCGCGTCACCACGGCCGCGTCGCGCGCGGCGGGAGGTTCGCCCCGGCAGGCGATGGAGCC
>NZ_JBZAYE010000603.1:0-4427 GCF_058244205.1 Variovorax sp. 20P10.2.4 | reverse complement strand
TGGCGCGATGGCCGAGGCCTGCCGCGAGATCGCCGGGCGCGGTCATCGCATCGCCGGGCTGGTCAACAACGCCGGCGTGCACCTCGAGTCGCCGGCGGCGCAGACGCCGCTCGACCAATGGCATGCCGTGATGGACACCAACGCCACCGCCACGCTGCTGGCCGCGCAAGCGGTCCATCCCCATCTGGTCGAGGCGGGCGGCGGGCTGATCGTCAACATCGGCTCCTTCTTCGACAAGCTCGGCGTGAAGCGCAACGTCGCCTACTGCGCCTCGAAGGCCGCGGTGGGGGCGATCACCCGCTGCCTCGCGGTCGAATGGGCGGCGGCAGGCATCCGCGTGATCGACGTCGCGCCCGGCTACATCCAGACCGACCTCAACGCCGAGATGCTCGCTTCGGGCCCGCTGCGCGCCTACCTGCAGAAGCGCATTCCATCCGGCGAGCCCGGCACCGCCGAGGACGTCGGCCGCTTCGTCGCCGCGCTCTACGCGCAGCCGGGCGGCTTCCTCAGCGGCGAAACCATCTACCTCGACGGTGCCCAGGGCATCGCGCACTGACATGAACCTTCTCCAACGACTGGATGCCGGCATCGCGCTGGCCGACGACGAGCGCATGCTGCTCGACAGCGTGCAGCAGCTCGCGCGCGAGGCGATCGCGCCGCGCGCCGAACACCACGACCGCACGGGCGAGTTTCCGACGCAGAACCTGCGCGACATCAACCGGCTCGGGCTCAACGCGATGTTCGTGCCGGCCGAGTACGGCGGCGCGCCGCTGTCCTACCTCTGCTACCTGGCCTGCGTGCGCGAGATCGGCAAGGCCTGCGCTTCGACCGGCATCGTGTGGGCCACCAACTACCACGCCATGAAGCCGCTGATCGACTGGGGCACCGAGGAGCAGAAGCAGCGCCTGCTGCCGCGCATCGCCGAAGGCGGCCTGGGCGCGCTGGCGATCACCGAGCCCGGCGCCGGCTCCGACGCCACCGGCATGCGCACCACCTTCCGCGAGGAGAACGGCCAGATCGTCATCGACGGCGGCAAGAGCTTCATCACCAACGGCGACGTCGCCGACCTCTACCTGGTGTTCGGCAAGTGGGCCGGCATCGCCGATGCCAAGGCCGCGATCTCGGTGCTGGTGCTCGAAAAGGGCACGCCGGGGCTGTCGGTGGTCCGGCTCGAGGACAAGATGGGCACGCGCGCGTCGAGCACCGCCACGCTGGCCTTCGACGGCTGCCGCGTGCCGCGCGCCAACCTGCTGGGCGATCCCGGCGACGGGCTGAAGATCCTGTTCGCCTCGCTCAACAAGTCGCGCCCGAGCGTCGCCGCGCATGCGCTGGGCATCGCACGCGCGGCCTTCGAGGACGCGGTGGCCTACATCAACCAGCGGCGCCAGTCGGGCCGGCGCATCCTCGAATTCCAGGGCGTGCAGTTCATGGTCGCCGACCTCGCGGCCGAGATCGCGCTGGTGGAGTCGTGGCTGTGGTCGCTGGCGCAGCGCGTGGACGCGGGCGAACGCGACTTCGGCATCGAGGCCTCGGTGCTCAAGCTGCGCGCGACCGATCTCGCGATGAAGGCCTCGACCGATGCGGTGCAGCTGCTTGGCGGCTACGGCTACTGCAAGGACTACCGCGTCGAGCGGCTGATGCGCGACGCCAAGATCACGCAGATCTGGGAGGGGACCAATCAGGTCCACCGCCAGCTCATCGGCCGCAGCTTCCTCGAGCGCTAGTGCAATGTGATCAACCAAGGACCGACGATGAGCGAGATCAAGACAGTGGGCGTGGTGGGATGCGGCACGATGGGTGCCGGCATCGCCATCGTGTGCGCCCGGGCGGGCTTCAGGACCCGCGTGTTCGACCTGCGGCAGGACGCGCTGGACCGCGCGCGCGAACAGACGCGGGTCTTCCTGGAGCGTTCGGTGAAGAAGGGCAAGCTGCCGCCCGACGCGCCCGGGCGCATCCTCGAGGGCTGGCAGGGCACCACGGCGCTCACAGACCTCGCCGACTGCGACCTCGTGATCGAGGCGGTGTTCGAGGACCTCGGCGCCAAGCACCGGATCTTCGAGCAACTGCACGCGGTCTGCGCGCCGCATGCGATCTTCGCCTCGAACACCTCCACCATCTCGATCACCGAGATCGCCGGCGGCAGCGGCCGCTCCGACCGCTTCGTCGGCATGCACTTCTGCCTGCCCGCGCAACTGATGAAGCTGGTGGAGATGTCGCCGGGCCTGAACACCAGCGAGGCCACCTTCGAGCGTGCCTGGGCCTTCTGCGAGGCGCTCGGACAGAAGCCGGTGCGCACGCAGGACTCGCCGGGCTTCATCCTCAACTACTTCCTGATCCCGTTCAACAACGACGCCATCCGCCTGGTGGAGCAAGGCGTGGCGAGCGCCGAGGACATCGACACCGCGGTCAAGGCCGCGCTCGGCTATCCGATGGGCCCGCTCGAGCTGCTCGACCTGATCGGCCTGGACACCCAGCGCCTGCTGTGCGAGGCCATGCACGGCCTCACGCACGAGGAGCGCGCGGCCTGTCCGCCGCTCGTGCGCCGCATGATCGTCGCCGGCCGCCTGGGCAAGAAGTCGGGCCGCGGATTCCATGCCTATGCCGACAACGCGCTTCACGGAGCCTGAGCCATGACAACCACTTCCTATCGCATCGTCCATGGCGGTGACAGCCGCTCCTTTCCCGCGCCCCATGCTTTCCTCGAGGCGGCCACGCCGCAGGGCGAAGCGCGCGTGTTCCTCGGTGCGCAGGCCGGTGCCGCGCTACGCGACGCACAGCCGCTCGACGCCTGTCCCTTCGTCGCGGTCGAGCTCGGCAACGAATGCTTGGGCGTTCACGGCGGCGAATCGCGCGGCCTCGAAGGTTCGAACCTCGTGGGCTTCGCGCGCTTCCGGCTCGGCGACTCGGCGCCGTCGAACCTGGTCGAGGTTGTGCGCCAGCCGGGCACGCGGGCCGAGGCGCTCGCAGCCGCCTGCGAAGCCTTCCGCGCCGCGGGACTGGCGGTGGCCGTGTGCGCCGATTTCCCGGGCCGCATCGTCGACCGGCTGCTGCGTCCCTACCTCAACGCGGCGCTGCGCCGGCTCGACGAGGGCCTGGCGAGCGCGGACGATCTCGACAAGACCTTGCGACTCGGCCTCGGCTATCCCGAGGGACCGATCGCGCTGCTCGAGCGCACCGGCCTCGCGGCGCACTTCGAGGTCACGCAGGCGCTGCATGCGGCGCTCGGCCAGGCCGCGTATGCGCCCGCGCGCCGCGCACAGGTCGCCGCGCAGCGCGCCGCCGCATGATGCCGCCGCTCGAAGGCATCCGCGTGCTCGACCTCAGCACCCTGCTGCCGGGGCCGCTGTGCACGCTGCTGCTGGCCGATGCCGGTGCCGAGGTCATCAAGATCGAGCGGCCCGGCCGCGGCGACGAGATGCGCTCGTACGAACCGCGCTTCGGCGGCGACAGCGCGAACTTCGCGCTGCTCAACCGCGGCAAGCGGTCGGTCGCGCTCGACCTCAAGCAGCCCGACGATCGCACCGCCTTCCTCGAACTCGTGGCCACGGCCGACGTGCTGGTCGAGCAGTTCCGCCCGGGCGTGATGCAGCGCCTGGGTCTCGATCCCGCGGCACTCGCGCGCGTCAATCCGCGGCTGGTCTATTGCTCGATCACCGGCTATGGCCAGCACGGGCCGCTTGCCGAGGTGGCGGCGCACGACCTCAACTACCTCGCGCAAAGCGGCATGCTGGGCCTCTCGGCGGGCGCGGACGGCACGCCGCCGCTGCCGCAGGCGCTGGTGGCCGACATCGCGGGCGGCTGCTATCCAGCGGTGATGAACATCCTGCTGGCGCTGCGGCAGCGCGACGTCACCGGCACCGGCTGCCACCTCGACGTGGCGATGGCCGACAACCTGTTCACGCTGATGTACTGGGGCCTGGCCGAGGGACAGGCCACCGGCCGATGGCCGCGGGCCGGGCGCGGCCTGGTCACGGGCGGCACGCCCCGTTACCAGGTCTACGCGACGCGCGACGGCCGCCATCTCGCGGTGGCGCCGCTCGAGGACAAGTTCTGGCACGCCTTCCTCCAGATCATCGAGGCGCCGCAGCTCGAGGATCCCGCGCTCGATCCGCAGGCCACGCGCGATGCGGTGGCGCACGCGATCGCGCAGCGAACGGCCGATGAATGGCTGCGGCACTTCGAGGGCCACGACGTCTGCGTGGCGCTGGTCGCGACGCTCGAGGAGGCGGTGGCCCATCCGCACTTTCGCGCGCGCGGTCTGTTCGATCGGCGCGTGCGCAACGCCGATGGCGCCGAGATCGCGGCACTGCCGCTGCCGGTCGACGCGCGTTTTCGTACGGGGGGCACGAGTGCGTCCTATCCGCCGCTGGGCGAGGCCCGGCCCCAGGAGTTTGCCGACACACCCGACGCAGAGAGGTTCCGATGAA
>NZ_JBZAYE010000602.1:0-4459 GCF_058244205.1 Variovorax sp. 20P10.2.4 | reverse complement strand
TCGCCTGCGTCGGCTATGCCAGCAAGCCCTGGCGCCGGCTGCACCCGGTGGCCTTCTGGTCGCAGTGGGCGCAGTCGGTGCATGCGCTGCGCGGCCTCTGGGCCGACCAGGAACGCACGCGCAAGCAGATGCTCGCGCGCGCCAAGGCCATCGCGCCCGTGGTCGAGCGCGCGGGCCCGTCGACCGTGGTGCTGGTGATCACCGACAGCATCAACCGCGACAACATGGGGCTCTACGGCTATGGCCGTCCGACCACGCCGCGCCTGCTGGCCCACAAGGCGCAGGCGGGCGCGCACATGGAGGTGCTGCGCAACGCCTGGTCGGTCGACGCCACCACCGTGCCCGCGCTGCGCAACATGTTCCATTTCGGCCTGCCCGAGAGCGAGAACCCGCCGCACCTGATCGCGCTCGCGCGCGCGGCCGGCTACAAGGTCTGGTGGATCAGCAACCACGACGACCTCGCGATCGAGCAGCAGCATGCGCGTTACGCCGACGTGGTCGACATGGTCAACCGCACGCCGGGCCGCGCGAGCGCCTCGCTCGACGGCGAGATCCTCGACTGCATGCAGGAAGCGCTGGACGACACCAGCGCCGAACGCAAGCTGATCGTGGTGCACCTGATGGGCGCCCATCCGCACTACAGCCTGCGCTTTCCGCCCGACGCCAATCCCTTCGACGACAACATCGACGCGGTCGAAACCGGCCTGGTGAAGAACGGCCGCTCGGCCTGGGTGCGCCACTACCGCCACGAGTACGACGCAGCCCTGCTCTATCACGACTTCGTGGTGTCCGAGCTGCTGCAGCAGACGCGCAGCGCGGGCTTGCCGCAGGAGCACCGCGCCTGGATGTACCTGTCGGACCATGGCCAGGAAGTGGGCCATGGCAGCGACCGCGCGGGCCACAGCCCCGCGACCGCCTCGGGCTACCGCATCCCGACCGTGATCTGGCGCCATCCGCAGACACCGTTCGCGGGCCATGCGCCGCAGCAATCGGCGCAACCGTTCCGCGCCGACTGGGCCGGCTGGACGCTGATGAACCTGCTCGACATCCGCTGGAACGGCCAGCGGCCCGAGCGCGACGTGCTCGGCGCCGGCTACCGCTGGGAGGCGCCCGTGCTGCCGGTGGCGGTGGAGTCGTTCGAGCGCTGAGGTCGAAGCGGCGGCGGTGGCGGCGCGCTCAGGCCGCGCCGTACATCACGTCGGAGCGCAGCACGTACTTCGTGCCGGCCTCGATCGCCGCGCCCTCGTGCCAGGTGTCGTGCACGAACAGCAGCGCCGCGCCGGCCTCGGGCTTCACGCGGAAGTCGCGGAAATCGGTGTCGCCGCCCGTGAAGCCGTCGTTGAGATAGACCAGCAGCGTGAGCCGGCTCGTGCGGCCGTCCTCGCGCCAGGGGCCGTCCTTGTGCATCTTGAAGCGCTGGCCCGGCAGGTACTTGTAGAAGCGCAGCTCGCGCGGCAACCCGAGCGCCGATTCGCCCTCGAGCTGCGGCAGCTCGACCTGGCGAAGGCGCTGCCAGATCAGCGCCACCCATTCGGGCGCCGCGAGCATCGCGCGCTCGTTGTTGCGGATCGCGGGCATGGCCTTCGGGCCGTCGGCGGTGCGCACGCCGGCCGCCGCGAAGCCCTCGCGCTCGGCCAGCGCGATCAGCGCCGCGCATTCGTCGACGGAAAGAAATCGCTCGACCGAAAACGCGCGCGGCGAATGGACCACGAGGTTCATTCGCCGCTTTCGCTCCGGGAGGCCGCCGCTCAGTGCGCCGGCACCAGGAAGTCCTGGCTGATGCGCACGCCGAGCTCGTTCACGCGGTCGAGGAACTGCGTGAGGTAGGCATGCAGGCCGGTCGCGAGGATCTCGTCGACGCGCGCGTACTGCAGGTCGGCCAGCAGCTTGCCGGCGCGGCGCTGGGTTTCGGCGCTCTGCTCGTTCTGCACCTTCGCGAGGTTGGCCACCACCTCGGCCAGGCTCGCGTGCAGCGAGCGCGGCATGTCGGCGCGCAGGATCAGCAGCTCGGCCACGCGCTCGGGCTTGATCACGTCGCGGTAGACCTTGCGGTAGACCTCGAAGGCCGAGACGCTGCGCAGGATCGCGCTCCAGTGATAGAAGTCGTACTCCTGGTCTTCCTCGGTGGCGGCACCGAAGAACTCGCTGTTGAGCGCGTGGAACTTCACGTCGACCAGCCGCGCCGTGTTGTCGGCGCGTTCGAGGAAGGTGCCCAGGCGCGAGAAGTAGAAGGCCTCGTCCTGCAACATCGTGCCCAGCGTGACGCCGCGCGAGAGGTGCGAGCGGAACTTGACCCATTCGAAGAACTGGCCGGGGTCGCGCTCGAAGTCGCCCGCGCGCAGCATGCGGTTGACCTCGAGCCAGGTGGTGTTCTGCGTTTCCCAGGCCTCGGTGGTCAGCGCGCCGCGCACCGCGCGGGCGTTCTCGCGCGCGGCCTTGAGGCAGGAGACGATCGAGGACGGATTGCTCTCGTCCTTGACCATGAACTCCATCACCTCGTTGGGCGCGATCTGGTCGTACTTCTGGTTGTACGAGGGCAGCAACTCGCTGATCGAGAGCACGCCCTGCCAGCCGTACTTGGCGACCTCGGCCGACTGCGGCAGCAGCGAGGTCTGGTAGTTGACGTCGAGCATGCGCGCGGTGTTCTCGGCGCGCTCGGTGTAGCGGGACATCCAGTAGAGGTGGTCTGCGGTGCGGGACAGCATGTGGTTCTCCGGGCTTCTTGCACTCAGGCCGACTGGCTCTGCGACTGGGACTGCGTCTTCGGCTTGGCCGTGCGGTCGGCCTCGAGGATCCAGGTGTCCTTGGTGCCGCCGCCCTGCGAGGAATTGACCACCAGCGAGCCTTCCTTGAGCGCCACGCGCGTGAGGCCGCCGGGCACCATCTGCACCTCGCTGCCCGAGAGCACGAAGGGCCGCAGGTCGATGTGACGCGGCGCGATGCCGGCGTCGACGAAGGTCGGCGAGGTCGACAGGCTCAGCGTGGGCTGGGCGATGTAGCCGTCGGGCTTGGCGATCACGGCCTTCTTGAAGTCCTCGATCTCGGCCTGCGTGGCGGCCGGGCCGATCAGCATGCCGTAGCCGCCGGCGCCGTGCACTTCCTTGACCACCAGGTCCTTCATGTTGTCGAGCGTGTATTGCAGCTCGTCCTTGTTGCGGCACATGTAGGTCGGCACGTTCTTGAGGATCGGCTGCTCGCCGAGGTAGAACTCGATCATCTTCGGCACGTACGGATAGATCGACTTGTCGTCGGCCACGCCGGTGCCCACGGCATTGCAGATCACGACGTTGCCGTCGCGGTAGGCGCGCATCAGGCCCGCGCAGCCGAGCGTGGAGCTCGGGCGGAACACCTCGGGGTCGAGGAAGTCGTCGTCGACGCGGCGGTAGATCACGTCGACGCGCTTCGGTCCGCGCGTGGTGCGCATGTAGACGAAGTTGTCGCGCACGAACAGGTCCTGCCCCTCGACCAGCTCGACGCCCATCTGCTGCGCGAGGAAGGCGTGCTCGAAGTAGGCGCTGTTGTACATGCCGGGCGTGAGCACCACCACCGTGGGCTCGGCCGTCGCGGCCGGCGCGCTGGCGCGCAGGGTCTCGAGCAGCAGGTCGGGGTAGTGCGCCACCGGCGCGATGCGGTTCTGGTTGAACAGCTCGGGGAACAGCCGCATCATCATCTTGCGGTTCTCGAGCATGTAGCTCACGCCGCTGGGCACGCGCAGGTTGTCCTCGAGCACGTAGTACTCGCCGTTGCCGCTGGCGTCGGGCGCGCGCACGATGTCGATGCCCGAGATGTTCGAGTAGACGTTGTGCGGCACGCTCACGCCCATCATCTCGGGGCGGAACTGGGCGTTGTTGAGGATCTGCTCGGCCGGGATGATGCCGGCCTTGATGATTTCCTGGTCGTGGTAGACGTCATGCAGGAAGCGGTTGAGCGCCGTGACGCGCTGCACCAGCCCCTTCTCCATGCTGTCCCACTCGTGCGCCGGAATGATCCGGGGCAGCAGGTCGAACGGGATCAGCCGCTCGGTGCCCGAGCCGTCCTCGTCCTTGGCGCCGTACACGGCGAAGGTGATACCGACCCGGCGGAAGATCATTTCCGCCTCTTCGCGCCGCGAACGCATCACCTCGCCGGGTTGCTTCGCTAGCCATTGGTCGTATCGCTTGTAGTGCTGCCGGATCGCGGCTCCCGCATAGGGGAGCTGCTCATACATCTCGTCGAATTTGTGCATGGAACGACCAATCTCCTTGAGCCATAGCTTAGCAAGTTCGAGGCCAGTAGAACCCCTGATGCCAAGCCCGCCAAGGCGACGGTCGGATTTATTCGCGCACTTCGGGAACAGGTTCCGCGTCGGCCGCGCGTTTCTTGCGCGGCGACAGGAAGGCCTTGATGCGCTCCCCGCTCTCCTCGCCATAGAGGCTGGCGACCGAGGACTCGCGCTCGGCATCGAGCTGCTCGCGCCGGC
>NZ_JBZAYE010000601.1:0-4465 GCF_058244205.1 Variovorax sp. 20P10.2.4 | reverse complement strand
GCCAGCATCAAGGCCGCGAGCAGCGCCGCGCCGCCCAGCGTGTAGAGGCCGGCGGCGGAACCGCCATGGTTCTGCTCGACGTAGGTGCGCAGGCTCGGCGCCACGAAGCCGCCGAGGTTGCCGATGGAATTCACCAGCGCGATGCCGGTGGCGATGCCCAGGCCCGAGAGGCGCTCCGACAGGAAGGCATAGAAGATCGGCGTGCCCGACAGGTAGGTCGATGCGCCGATCGACAAGGCCGCGATCGCGAAGATCGGCGAACCGTGCGCCGACAGGCAGACGCACACGCCGAACACCGTGTAGAGCGAGGCCACCGTGAGGCGCCGCCGCTCGTGGTGCCGGTCCGACCAGCGCGTGACGAAGTAGACGACGAACAGCGCCAGCAGCCACGGGATGCTGGTGACGAAGCCCACCATCAGCCCGATCTTCTGGCCGAGGATCTGCGACACCTGGCTCGGCAGGTAGAAGATCAGGCCGTAGGCCGCGATCTGCACGATGAAGAAGTTCAGCGCGAAGAACATCACCTTCGGGTTGCGCAAGGTCTGCATCACGGTGTGCGGGCTGCCGGCCGCCTTCTGCGCCGCCTCCTGGTCGAGCACGGCCTGCAGCGCGTCCTGCTCCGCGGGCGCGAGCCACTTCGCGGCATGCGGCCGGTCGACGATCACGAAGAAGGCCGCGATGCCGACCACCACCGCCATCGCGCCCTCGATCAGGAACATCCATTCCCAGCCCTTGAGCCCTCCGATGCCGTGCATCTCGAGCAGCGCGCCCGAGACCGGCCCACCGATCACCAGTGCGCCCGCGAAGCCGAACAGCAGGATGCCGTTGGCCTGCGCCCGCACCCTGGCCGGGAACCAGTAGGTCAGCGTGAGCAGCACGCCCGGGTAGAAGCCGGCCTCGGCGATGCCGAGCAGGAAGCGCAGCAGGTAGAACGAGGTCTCGGTGGTCGCGAACATCATGGCCGAGGCCACCAGGCCCCAGCTCACCATGATCCGGCTGAGCCAGATGCGCGGGCCGACGCGCGTCATGATCACGTTGCTCGGTACCTCGAAGATGGCGTAGCTCACGAAGAAGATGCCGGCGCCGAGCGCGAAGGCGCCGTCGCTGAGGCCGGTGTCGATCTGCAGCGCGTTCTTCGCGAAGCCGACGTTGACGCGGTCGAGGATCGACATGATGTACATGAGGACCAGCATCGGCAGCAGGCGCCAGCGCGCCTTGTGGACGGCGGCGCCGACCAGGGGGCTGTAGGGATTCATCGTTGTTGTCTCCTGAAAAATTCTCGGGATGAAGCGCGTTCGGGCTAGTGGTTGCGGCGCGGAATCCCCGCGGTCTGCGCCACGCGCTGGTACTTGACGGCCGGCTTGAGCACCATGCCCTCGGACAGCGTGTCGACCATCGCGCGCTGGATCTCCTGCCACGGCGTCTGGCTCGCGGGGATCGGATAGCCGCCCGCGGCCTCGAGCTGGCGCGCGCGGGAGCGCAGTTCCTCGTCGTCCACGAGCATGTCGACGCGGCGCGCCTTCAGGTCCACGCGCACGCGGTCGCCGGTGCGCAGCAGCGCCAGGCCCGCGCCCGCGGCGGCCTCGGGCGAGGCATTGAGGATCGAGGGCGAGCCCGAGGTGCCCGACTGCCGGCCGTCGCCGATGCAGGGCAGCGCCGAGACGCCGCTCTTGAGCAGGTGCGCGGGCGCGCGCATGTTCACCACCTCCGACGAGCCCGGATGCCCGATCGGCCCCACGCCGCGCATGAAAAGGATGCAGGAGGCGTCGATGTCCAGCGCCGGGTCCTCGATGCGGCGCTCGTAGTCCTCGGGACCGTCGAACACGATCGCGCGGCCGACGAAGGCATCGGGGTCGCCGGGCGCGCTCAGGTAGCGCGCCCTGAACTCGTCCGAGATCACGCTGGTCTTCATGATCGCGCTGTCGAACAGATTGCCCGACATCACGAGGAAGCCGGCGTTCTGTCGCAGCGGCGCCTCGAAGGGGCGGATCACGTCGGCGTCCTTCACCGGCGCCTGCGCGCAGTTCTGCGCCAGGGTGCGGCCCGTGACCGTGAGCGCGCCCTCGCGGATCAGGCCGTGGCGATGCAGCTCGGCCACCACGGCCGGCACGCCGCCGGCGCGGTAGAACTCCTCGCCCAGGTACTTGCCGGCCGGCTGCATGTCGAGCAGCAGCGGCACCTCGAGCCCCACGCTCTCCCAGTCCTGGATGGTCAGGTCCACGCCCGCGTGCTTGGCGATCGCGATCAGGTGGATCGGCGCGTTGGTCGAGCCGCCAATCGCCGAGTTGACGACGATCGCGTTCTCGAAGGCCGCGCGCGTGAGGATGTCCGAGGGCTTGAGGTCCTCGCGCACCATCTGCACGATGCGCCGCCCGGTCTCGTAGGCCATCTGCCCGCGCTCGCGATACGGTGCCGGAATCGCGGCGCAGCCCGGCAGGCTCATGCCCAGCGCCTCGGCCAGCGCGTTCATGGTCGAGGCCGTGCCCATCACGTTGCAGTGGCCGATCGAGGGCACGGTGGAGCCGACCAGGTCGATGTAGCCCGGGAAATCGATGCTGCCCTTGGCGAACAGCTCGCGCGCCTTGAACAGCGTGGTGCCGGTGCCGGTGCGCTGGCCGTCGTGCCAGCCGTTGAGCATCGGCCCGCCCGACAGCACGATGGCCGGGATGTTCGCGGTGGCCGCTGCCATCAGCGCGGCCGGAGTGGTCTTGTCGCAGCCGGTGGTCAGCACCACGCCGTCGATCGGGTAGCCGGTCAGCGTCTCGACCAGGCCCAGGTAGGCCAGGTTGCGGTCGAGCGCGGCCGTGGGCCGGCGGCCGTTCTCCTGGATCGGGTGCATCGGGAATTCCATCGCGATGCCGCCCATCTCGCGGATGCCGTCGCGCACCCGCTGCGCGAGCTCGCGGTGGTGCCGGTTGCACGGCGTCAGGTCGGAGCCGCTCTGCGCGATCGCGATGATGGGGCGGCCGGACTGCAGCTCCTCGCGCGTCAGGCCGTAGTTGAGGTACCAGGCCAGGTGGAGGACCGAGAGTTCGCTGTGCTCGGGGTTGTCGAACCAGGCGGCGGAACGGAGGGGGCGGGGAGTCATTAGGGGTCTTTCTCGAAGGGCGTTCTCGTGGAGCGGCCGGAGCTTAGGGAGAGCGCCGCGCGAGCGCCAATGAGATCGGTTGCGAGGCCGTATAAGCGCCGCAAATACAGCCGATGCCCCGCCCGGGGGGCTGGTCCGGGCCAGCTTCTAGAATGGTTCGGTGAGCGCCCTTCCCACCTCCTCCCTCCCCCCCGCCGAACGCCGCCCGATCCGCGAACTGCCCGACGAGCTGATCAGCCAGATCGCCGCGGGCGAGGTGGTCGAACGCCCGGCCTCGGTGGTGCGCGAGCTGCTCGACAACGCGCTCGACGCGGGCGCGACGCAGGTCACGGTGCGGCTGGCGTCCGGCGGCGTGCGGCTGATCTCGATCGAGGACGACGGCCTGGGCATCCCGCGCGAGGAACTCGTGGTGGCGCTGCGGCGCCATGCCACCAGCAAGATCGCGAGCCTCAACGACCTCGAGACGGTCGGCACCATGGGCTTTCGCGGCGAGGCGCTGGCCGCCATCAACGCGATCGCCGAGCTGAGCCTGCAGTCGCGCGCGGTGGGTGCCGACGGCGCCTGGTCGCTCGACGGCCGCACCGGCGAGCTGCGCCCGGTGGCGCGTTCGCGCGGCACCACGGTCGAGGTGCGCGAGCTGTTCTTCGCGACCCCGGCGCGGCGCAAGTTCCTCAAGACCGATGCCACCGAGCTCGCCCACTGTATCGAGGCGGTGCGCCGCCATGCGCTGGCGCGGCCCGACGTGGGTTTCTCGGTCTGGCACGACGGCAAGCTGGTCGAGCAGTGGCGCGCCAGCGAGCAGCGCGAACAGCGCCTGGGCGATGCGCTCAGCGAGGATTTCGTGGCGCAGAGCGTCGTCGTCGAGCACGTCGGCGGCCCGGTGCGCGTGGTCGGCCGCGCCGGCATTCCCGATGCCGCGCGCTCGCGCGCCGACCACCAGTTCTTCTACGTCAACGGCCGCTTCGTGCGCGACAAGGTGCTGTCGCACGCGGTGCGCAGCGCCTACGAGGACGTGCTGCACGGCCAGCGCCAGCCGGTCTACGTGCTCTACCTCGAGATCGATCCCGCGCGCGTCGACGTGAACGTGCACCCGACCAAGATCGAGGTGCGCTTCCGCGACGGCCGCGAGGTGCACCAGGCGGTGCGCCATGCGGTCGAGAACGCGCTGGCCGCGCCGCGCGCCGGCGACGCCACGCAGGCGGCCCAGGCGCAGCAGCCCTTCTTCAAGCCGGTGTCGCCGGTCACGACCGGCTCGTGGTCGCAACCCGCCATCAATTTCAGGGCCGCCGAGCGCGGCGCCGGCGATTTCGAGGCCATGTGGCCGCGACGCGCCAGCGAGACCCTGCTGGCGCCCGAAGCCTCCTCGGCCCACTGGCC
>NZ_JBZAYE010000600.1:0-4481 GCF_058244205.1 Variovorax sp. 20P10.2.4 | reverse complement strand
ACGCGCGGCCTCGGGCACCGCGAGACAGCGCCGCGCATCGGCCGACACCACCACGAGCTGGCCGTCGCGCCGGCCGTTGTTCAGCGTCGCGAGTCTCATGCGGTCACCTGTTCGGTCTTGTCTTCGGGCGCATCGAGGTAGCCGCGCCAGGAATCGGCGTGCTCGGCGCGCTCGAAGGCCGCCATGCCCGGGCCGATGTCGAGCGGATCGCGCGCGTCGATGTTGATCGCGACCTCGTGCAGCTCGGTGCGCGGTGCCGACAGGCTGTTGCGGTAGGCCGCCGGATGCGGCCCGTGCGGAAAGCCGGCGGGATGGAAGGTCATCGCGCCCGGCCCCATGCCGTCGCGGCTGAAGAAGCGGCCCGCGTGCAGGAACAGCAGCTCGTCGTAGTCGTCGTTCGAATGGAAGAACGGCACCTTCAGCGCGCCCGGATCGGTCTCGGCCGGCCGCGGGCAGAAGGTGCAGACGGCCACGCGCTGCGTGAGGAAGGTGGTATGGGCCGAGGGCGGCAGGTGGTAGCGCGCGCTGAGCACGGGCCGGATGTCGCGCCAGTTGAGGCGCACCGGCGCGAGCGTGCCCTTCCAGCCCAGCGCGTCGAGCGGGTCGTGCGGATAGGTCAGCGTGGACACGCGGTGCCGCGCCTGGATGCGCACGGCCCACTCGCGCCGCGCGGCGTGCTGCTGCGCGACGAAGGCCTCGTCGAGCTGCGGCACGTCGAGCACGCCGGCATCGAACAGCGCATGCTCGCCGAGCAGCCCGCGCTCGGGCAGGCGGAAGCTGTCGCCCGTGGCTTCGAGCAGCAGCAGGAAGGACGGCGCCGCGGGCTCGTAGCGCCAGGCGGTGCCGCGCGGCAGCAGCAGGTAGTCGCCGTCGCGCAGGCGCAGGTGGCCGTAGTCGCAGTAGAGATCGCCGCCGCCCTCGTGGACGAACAGCAGCTCGTCGCCGTCGGCGTTGCGCGCCAGGTGGCGCATCGGCGCCGAGGGCTTCCAGCAGCGCAGCCGCATGTGGGCATTGCCCGCGACCAGCGGCGCGTCGAGCGGGCAGTCGAGCGGGCAGTCAGGGCCCTGCGCGGCGGCGGGCAGCTGGTTGAGGTCGTAGGCGCGCGGGCGGTGCGGGCCGTCCCAGCGCAGCCAGGCCGTGGGTGCATGGCGGTGATACATGTGCGTGGCCTGGCCGCCGAAGCCCTCGCGGCCGATCTCGCGCTCGTAGGTGCCGGGCGGGATGTCCGCGTGGGCCTGGCGCGAGGCGATGCCGGCGCGCATGGGAAGGACGATGGGTTTGTTCATGGACGGTTCACGGGCACTTGCGCAGTTCGGCCTGCAGGAATTCGGGCGTGTGGGGCGGGGTCATCTGGACCAGCGGCGTGAGCTCTACGGTGGCGAACAGGCCCGCGCGGCTGTAGGGCTCGGTGTCGATGAAGCGCCGCGCCTCGGCGCGCGAGGCGACCGACAGCGCGACCACCATGCCGATCGGCTCGCGCGCATCGGCGTCGAGCAGCGCCGCGCCGAACACGGTGCGGGGCAGCCAGGCCAGCATGTGGCGGATGTGGTCGGCGCGCACCGGCAGGCGGTCCTGCGCGCCGCCGGGGCGATAGAGGCAACGGACGAGCCAGGCCATGGTCTCAGTGCGCGTCCGCGCCGGCCTGCTCGCGCTTGATGGCCTCGAACAGCGCCTTGGCGTTGCCCTCGCCGAACGAGGTGTCGCCCTTGCGCTGGATGGCCTCGAAGAAGATCGGCCCAATCATCTTGCGCGTGAAGATCTGCAGCAGGAAGCGCGCCCGCGCGTCGGGGTTCTCGCCGGTGGCGGCGCCGTCGAGCAGCATGCCCAGCGACTTCATGCGCGCCACGTCCTCGCCGTGGCCCGGCAGCCGGGTGTCGAGCGCGTCGTAGTAGGCCGCGGGCGTGGGCAGGAACTCCACGCCGGCGCCGCGCAGCCGCTCCACGCTGGTGTAGAGGTCGTCGCTGAACAGCGCGATGTGCTGGATGCCCTCGCCGTTGTACTCGTCGATGAACTCCTGGATCTGCGAGCTGCGGCCCATCGGCGACACCACGGTCACGCAGGCGTTGCTCGCGGGATCGCGCACCGCGATCGTGTCGAAGCCGTTGCTGGCGTCGCCGGCGACGAACTTGAACACCTCCTCGAAGCCGAAGATGTTCTTGTAGAAGTCCACCCACTGGGGCATGTTGCCCGGGTGCACGCAGTGGGTGACGTGGTCGACGCGCACGAAGGGCGCGAAGGCCGCGCCGGTGTCGGGCACGGCGGCCGGATCGAACTCGAACTGCGCGTGCAGCGCCGCGAGCGCCGCGTCGTCGACCAGGTAGAGCGCGCTGCCGCCGATGCCCTGCAGCGCGCAGTCCGGCAGCAGCGACGTCGCCGCCGCGTCGAGCGGCTGCGCGCCGCGCTCGCGGGCCAGCGCCATCGCACGCGCGCTGTCGGCCACGCGAAAGGCCATGCCGGCGCACGACGGTCCATGGTGGGAGGCGAACCGCATCGCATGCCCATCCTGGCGCGTGCCGACGATGAACTCGACACCCGCCTGCCGCATCAGCAGCGCATGCCCCGCGCGATGCCGCGCGACGGTGCGAAAGCCCATGCGCTCGAGCACGGCGGCCAGCGCCTGCGGGTCGGGACTTGCGAACTCCATGAACGCGGTGCCGAGCACCTCTGCACGTTCCTTCTGGGTCATTGAATTCTCCTGGCTTCAGCTGTCGATGGAAAAACCGGTGGACTGCACGATCGGCGCCCATTTGGCGAGGTCGGCACGCACCATGGCGTCGAGTTCGCGCGGCGTCACCGCGCTCGGCAGGAAGGCGCGCGCGGCATAGGCCTCCTGCAGCTCCTTCGTGGCCACGGCGTCGCGGATCTGCGCGGCCAGTGCGTTCGCGACGGCCGGCGGCGTCTTGGCGGGCGCCCAGACGGCGAAGTACTCCTGGATGTCGAAGTCGCGAAAGCCGGCCTCGCGCATGGTGGGCGCCTCGGGCAGGTAGGGTGAGCGCGCGGAACCGGTGGTGGCCAGCACGCGGATGCGCCCTTCCTTCGCGAACGGCAGCGGCTCGCTCAGCACGTTGACCGAGGCAGCGATCTGGCCGCCCACCACGTCCTGGATGGCGGGCGCGCCGCCCTTGTAGGGCACGTGCGTGAGGTTCATGCCGGCGGCCTTGCCGATCACCACGCCCGCGAAATGGGCCATCGTGCCCTCGCCCGGCGAGCCGAAGCTGGCCTTCGAGGGATTGGCGTTGCACCACTGCGCGAACTGCTGCACGGTGCGCACCTCGGGCGGCACTGCGGGCCCCACGCTCAGGCCGAACTGGAAGGTGCACACGGTCGACACCGGCGCGAAGTCCTTGAGCGGGTCGTACGACAGCCGCTTGTAGACGTGCGGATAGATCACCATCACCGAGGCGGGCGCCAGCACCAGCGCGCTGCCGTCGGCCTCCGCCGCCTTCACATGGTCCATCGCGAGGCGTCCGCCCGCGCCCACGCGGTTCTCGACCAGCACCACCGGCGCGTAGCTGCCCTTGATGCGTTCGGCCAGCAGCCGCGCGATGGAATCGCCCGAACCGCCCGCTGGAAAACCCATCACGATGCGCGCCGTCTTCGACAGCGTGGGCGGGGTTTCGGCGGCGGCCGCCAGGGGGAAGACCGGGATCAGCGCACCCGCTGTGGCACAGGCCGAACCGGCAAGGATGTCGCGGCGTCGAATCATGGCTTGTCTCCTTTTTTATGGGGTGCGCCGGATTCTAGGCCTATTCATTTCATTATGAAACTGTTTCTTTAGGAAATTGATTTTCCGCTTCTGCCCGTAGGCTCGCCGGCAAGCGGGCGCGCGCGTGCCTCCGCGAGGCGCGGATCGATCGCAAGGGGGAAAGGCGCGGCGCCGGCCGCGCGGGATTCAGATGGCCGCGGCGGTCGGCACGGTGTCGGCCGGCGCGAGCTCGCGCCAGTCGCGCGTGTCGTCCAGCGTGGCGTTGGCGCGCGCCACCAGCACCTGCATCGCCGCCTGCACGGTCTTGAGCTCCTGCGGCGTGAGCGCGCTGGTCAGCTCCTGCTCGATGGCGCGCGCCAGCGGCATCACGCGCTCGTAGGCGTCGGCGCCGGTCTTGGTGAGGCGCAGCACGACCTTGCGGCGGTCCTTGGCATCCACGCGGCGCGAGACCAGCTTCTTGGTCACCAGCAGGTTCAGCGCGCGCGTGATGCTGACCTTGTCCATGGCCGTGCTCTCCGACAGCTCGGTCGCCGACATCGGCGAGAACGCGACCAGGTTGGCGAGCACGCGCCACTCGACCACGCCGATGCCGAGTTCCTCCGAGTACATGCGCGCCAGCATGCCGCTCACCCGGTTCGTGATGACCGAGCACTGGTAGGGCAGCCAGTCGTTCAGGCGCAGGATGCCGTCGGGTTGAACGCTGGCGGCATCGCGGGGCATGGGGGAGGCACTCTCTTTGGACGACATGGCCGGGGACTTTAGCGCAGGCACGCCG
>NZ_JBZAYE010000060.1:0-21321 GCF_058244205.1 Variovorax sp. 20P10.2.4 | reverse complement strand
GCGGATCGACTGGCACGGCAACGAGGTCACGCTGGTGCACGAAGGCGACACGCTGCGCATCGACCGGCTGGTGCGCGAGCGCGCCAGCGGCACCTGGTGGATCCTCGACTACAAATCGGCCGCAAGGCCCGAGCGCGATGCCGCGCTCATCGCACAGATGCAGCGCTACCGCGCGGCCGTGCAGCAGGCCCATCCCGGTGCCACGGTACGCGCCGCGTTCCTGACCGGGCAGGGCGAACTGGTGAACCTCGAATGACTTCTTCTCCCACCGTCGCCGTGATCGGCGGCGGCCCCGCCGGCCTGATGGCGGCGGAAATCCTCTCCGCGGCCGGTGCGAACGTGCACCTCTACGACGCGATGCCCTCGGTGGGGCGCAAGTTCCTGCTCGCGGGGCGCGGCGGGCTCAACCTCACGCACTCCGAGCCCTTCGAGGCCTTCATGGGCCGCTTCGGCGAACGCCGCGCCGAGCTCGAGCCGATGCTCGCGGCCTTCGGTCCCGCGCAACTGCGCGAATGGGCCGCGGGCCTGGGCATCGAGACCTTCGTCGGCAGCTCGGGCCGCGTGTTTCCCACCGACATGAAGGCCGCGCCGCTGCTGCGCGCCTGGCTGCACCGGCTGCGCGAGGCCGGCGTGCAGTTCCACATGCGGCACCGCTGGATTGGCGATGCCGCGGTCTCGCCCGGCGTGCTGCGCTTCGACACGCCCACGGGCGAGGTCGAGGCCTCGGCCGATGCGGTGGTGCTCGCGCTCGGCGGCGCGAGCTGGGCGCGACTCGGTTCCGATGGTGCCTGGGCGCCGCGGCTGCAGGCGCAGGGCGTGGCGGTGGCGGAGCTGCAACCCGCCAACTGCGGCTTCGACGGCAGCGGCTGGAGCGCGCATTTCTCGGAGCGTTTCGCGGGCCAGCCCTTCAAGTCGGTGGCCGTGTCGTTCACCGACAGCCGCGGCCGGCAGTTCGCGCGCAAGGGCGAGTTCGTCGCCACGGCCGGCGGCATCGAGGGCAGCCTCGTCTACGCCGTCTCGGCCCTGCTGCGCGACGAGATCGCCGCTCACGGCAGTGCCACGTTGCTGCTCGACCTGTTGCCCGACCGCAGCGCCGAGCAGGTGCTGGCCGCGGTCAAACATCCGCGCGGCGCGCGTTCGCTCGGCAGCCATCTCAAGAGCCGGCTCGGCCTCGAGGGCATCAAGGCCGGCGTGCTCTACGAGGTGCTGAGCCGCGAGGCGATGCACGATCCGCTGCAGCTCGCGCAGGCGATCAAGGCCGTGCCGCTGCGGCTGCTGGCCGCGCGCCCGGTCGACGAGGCGATCAGCACCGCGGGCGGCGTGCGCTTCGGGGCGCTCGATGCGCACCTGATGACGAGCGCGCTGCCCGGCGTGTTCGTGGCGGGGGAGATGCTCGACTGGGAAGCGCCGACCGGCGGCTACCTGCTCACGGTCTCGATGGCCAGCGGCGTCGCGGCCGCGCGCGGCGTGCTCGCGCGGCTGGGTCTTGCGTGAGACCCAGGCCGTGATCGATGGAACGAGGAGCGGTTGGCGCGGCTCCCGTTTCGAGCCGAAACGAAAGCGCTGAAGAAGTTGACGAGCCTTACCGCCGCCCTCGAATCCAGTATGGTCAACAAAATCAATGACTTACGGGGACCGAGTTAAGGCTAGGTTCTACAGTTAGGTTGCACAGCCAATTTCATCCTAGCAGGAGCGCGGCTGAGAGGGAAGCGTTTGGCTAGCCGCCTCTCGCCTTCTTGGTCCACCATTCGCGCCCAGGCGGTGCGACTTCCTCACGCAAAATCTTCTCGATCAAAAAATCAATCTTCTGATTCACAAGGCTTTGCACGTGCTCGATTAGTTCTTTAGTTTGGATCTGACCATGCGAGCTCTCAATGTGGTCTGGTTGCATAAGTTCCCGGTAGAGATTGGGCTGTGCGATTGTCCGGGGATTCTGCGGAAAGACTAAAGCAATCTCAACTCGCTCAATTGGGGAGTCACCGCTGTGAGCCGCAAAGTTGTGGCGGTACTCCATCACACTGTCGTGGGTTTTGTGGAAACGAGTATCCAACTGAGATCGTTCGAGCTTGATTCTTCGAGCGCCGGTTTTTGCGAAGCACTTTCCGTAGAAAGTCAGCGTGGCGACCATCAAGCCCTTAATAATGTTGTACGTCTCTCGGTTTTTGCCTTGGCCGAAGTAGGGGCGTTGTTCGGCGGGACGAGGATCGGCTAGCGCTGTAATCTTTTCGATCCAGATTAGCGCGCTTCTGAGATCCTTCTCTATCAGCGAGTACCCTGCCAACTGTTTCGCCAAGGGGCTGTCAAGAACTACTCGACAACAGGCTTTGCGCTTGTAGAAATACGTGCGATGTATTTCTCCAGTCGTCTTGTTGACATTCGTCCGTACGGTGTATGGATCGGGGAGCGTCTTGAACTGGGTGACTACAGATATGAATTTATCTGCCTTCGGTGGTTCGGCATAAGGCATAAGTGATTCTTGATGATCCTCGTTTTCTGGCCTAGGTGCTTTTGACCAATATGCAAATCATCTCGAAAACGAAATGGTCTCGAATGAAAGAGTACCTGCGCTCGCCGAATGGCAAGGGACATTGCTGTTCCTTGCAACAAATTCAACTCTACCACAGCCCTTTTCTAGGCGTGGTTCCGTGTATAGCGAGGGTCCGTTTTTCTGGCGATCATTCGGCCCGCTACGTCACCTCGACGTGCCCCGAAACCTCCCTCGAAAGCACTTCATGGCATTTGATGTCCACCCCGAAAACCTCGTCCTCGAAGCCGACCTAGACCCCTATGGTGCGATCCTGTTATCAGGCGCGTTCGTCGCGTTTCACCATGATGTTTCCGAGTGGTACAGCAGTTGCATCATTGCGTGTGAACGAACCTTCCGCGCCGTGGAGTACTTGGGTGGCCCAGACGGTGACCCCTGCGAGTCCGGCGAGGCCGCGTCTTGGCTGATGCTGTTCATGCGTGAGGAACTGAGCTACAGCTAAGATGTGAAAGGCACACCTATGGATTCGGCATCTGCACCGTTTACCGATGCTGCTGCCCCGAACATCGGCCTCGTGAGCTATGAGCGCGTGACCGCAGAAATTCGCAAGGCCGCGCCGAGCATCACCGCTAGACAGATGCTGACCTTCATCGCGGTCGTGCGTATCAGCCCTTGCTCGCAGATCGAAATATGCAGGGTCACCGGCCTCACGAGGCAGGCCACATCGCGGCACGTTGCGAAGTTGGTCCGGGTCGGATTGCTCGCTCAACGCAGAGACCTCGACAACGGGAGGTGCCAAGTCGTCCGCCTCACGGCGTCGGGGAGACTCATCCCGGCGACCCTTGGCGACACCTCAAGACCGCCCGAGCGGAGCGAGCGAATCCAGCCTGCGCCGTGCGATGATCGGCGCCCCCACACCCTTTCGTACGTCTCGTCCATGAACGCAGATCCTGACTCTTTCACCGAAGACCAGCGCAAGTTCCTCGCGATTTTGGTAAGCGACCTGAATGGACCAACCTGCACGGGGAGCCTTCTGCGGCTCATGGAGAGCGTCGTCTACGAACTGAAGTCCGACTTCGATCTGGACCGCCAGTCCATCAGCGACGAGACAACACGCGCCGACCTTGAGGTTTGCTTCGCCGCATTGCAGTATTTGAAGGTCAAGCAAGCGGCAGACGATAAGGACTGACGTTCGAGGCTGTGCGAGGTCGGCAGGCCATTTTGGTTTCGTCGCAAAAATGCGAAAGCCCCCTCGAAGAAATCCGGGCGGCGAATCCCCCCCTGCCATCCCTCGCGTGCGCCCACCCGCGTACCGCGCCCGTCAACGCAGGCGGACCTTGCGTGCACCCACTGGCGCGTATAGGTTGGCGGTGCGCCAACTTACTGACTGCTGCGCACTGCCCTCACCACCGCAGCGGCTAGGGCGATGTGAGACGCGTTGTGCTGGTCGCAACGCGTGCCCACCACCTCAGGGAACACGCCCGCTACCGCTGCCCATACTGTGGCCTCATCGGTGTCCTCCAGGTGCGCCAAGCGGGATGTCATCGCGCTGATCCAGTCTTCAGCTGTGACCGGCGCCCCGCCGCTGCTCGCTTGCTTCACCATCGCCGTTGCCTCACCTCCGGTCGGCACACCTGGGAAGACGGCTGTGTTAGCTATAGCCATCCTCTTTCGCGCCAGGAGCATCACGAATCGCCAGCGGCTTGCCGTCAATGCACTTGCTTGGCTGAGCGGGATGCGTGTAAACGAAGCCTTCATAACTTAAGAACGACTGCCGAGGAGTTGTGCGCGTGAAACCCTCATCAAGCAACGTGCGTTCAAGCGACGTGTATTCACGGGAGTTGAGATGGAGTTCAAATTCGTACGTACCAAGGGAGCCCTGGGTATGGCCCTTGACTACAGACGATTCGCTCTCAGAAGTGCTCGCAAAGGCCGCGAGCAACGACTGATTGAGCCTTGCTGTCCTGACGTGCTCAGGGGCATCTGGCGGTGTGGGGAGCCACTTCTCAACCTCATAGAGGGCTTGACGAAGCAGCATCGCCAAGTCCTCGGGGGAGGCGGCATCAATGCTCAAAGACAAGGCGCGAGCGTCGTTTTTCATGGTCCATGGATTTAGTGGGGGTCGTGCTGAAGATCATAGTGGTGTGTCCGAAATTGACCGGATTCGGACACCCTCTGGCAGGGTGTTCAAAAAATAGCTTGACGGTATTTTGAACATCTATGATGATTCGGACATCCTTTCCGTACATCAAGAGGCCATCTCATGTCCCGTGTGTTCGCATACTGCCGCGTATCTACCGCCGAGCAGACCACAGAGAACCAAGTCAAGGAGATCGCTGCGGCGGGCTTCAGCGTCACCCCTCAGCGCACCATCGAGGAAACCGTGTCGGGGTCCGTAGCGGCCTCGGAACGTGCGGGCTTCGGGATGCTCCTCAACAAGCTAGAGGCGGGAGATGTTCTCGTGGTCACCAAACTGGACCGCCTCGGGCGTAACGCGATGGATGTTCGGGCGACCGTCGAGGGCCTCGCTGGGATGGGCGTGCGGGTGCATTGCTTGGCTCTTGGGGGGGTAGACCTCGCGAGCCCTGCGGGGAAGATGACGATGGGCGTTATCGCTGCTGTCGCAGAGTTCGAGCGGGACCTTCTTATCGAGCGAACTCAGGCGGGAATCGCTCGGGCGAAGTCGGAAGGGAAGACTCTCGGGAGGCCGCAAGCGTTGCAAGGGAAAGTCATTGACGACGTGCGCGAGCGTCTTCAACGAGGCGAGGCAGTAGCTGCCATCGCTCGTGTCCACAACACGAGCCGCCAGACCGTCATGCGGTTAAGAGACGCTATCGCAACACGATAGATTGGAGATGGAATTGTTGTTCAAGCGAAAGAGCTTCTATCGAGTGCGAGGTGAACTGCCCTCAGGAATTTCCAATCAGGACGTCCGATTTTATAATTATAAGTGGCCTGTCAATGTAATTTACTATGAGCGTGTCGAGGAGGCTCCTCCTTCAATAAATGTTCTGATGAAATCCAAAAAGTACCTTGGATTTGGTCGGTGTATATATTGTTATGAAAATCATGCGGAAGAGTTTCTGACCGATGAGCATATAATCCCATTGGCGCTAAATGGCTCTCTTGTCCTAAAAAAGGCGGCGTGCGAGAGTTGCAGGAAGGTTTCAAACGAAACATATGAAAATCAACTGCTGCAAGGCGAATTTTTGGTGCCGCGTTTACTCTTGGGGCTGAATAGAAGGCACAAGAAGAAGAATAAAAGGCTGCCAAAATACAGCTATGACGAGGCGTATTTTACAGAACTTAAAGGCGCGACAGTTGAGCTTGGGGTGGATGAGTTTCCAACAGCATTTATCATCCTAATTCCTGCTGAAGGCCCCATGTTGCTCGATCCTGTTGAACGCAAGGAGACTACGCTTTCCGCGAGGATGTATGGGATTGGAAGATTTCGGTGGAATGACAAGGGTGGTGGATACTATACGAAATCAGACCTTCGTGCATTCGCTCTCTCCTATGTAAAGGCTGGCTATTGCTATGCTCTTGCGGAATTGGGGTGTGATTATTTCGATGGTTCCGAGGTCAGAGATCTATTGTTGGGGAAGCGAAAAGATTGTTATCGTTTTTTTGGAATTTCTGACGATCAAGAGAGTAGTGGGGATGTCGATCTGCATGTGCTGAAATTGGCTGAAAAAAGGGGGTTCGTCGTTGCAAGGGTTCGGCTCTTTTCTGCAATTGGATTGCCTTGGTTTGACGTAGTGCTGGGTCGCAAGAGAATTTAGCCGCCACGGCGGGGACCATGTAGCCGCCCGTCTTGCGGATCGTGGGGAGAACCTGCTGGGTGACCCAGCGTTTGAACTCCTTGGCTTCCGGCTTGCTACTTCGGAGGATCAGCGAATACAGGCCGGACTCGCTGACGGTGTACTGCCTCCTACTATTTTTAGTAGTAGGGTCGCGGACAACCTGGGTCAGCACCTCGTCTTGATCTAGTCGCTTCGTGTGCGCCTGATAGGACCCATTGAGATTGTTGGGCGGAAGCCCGAGCGCATCGCAGACATCCTTGGCGACAAACCAGGGCTAGCCATCGCGCTCGATGACACGAAGGTCCAGACCAGGGGCGAACTTGAAGGTTTTCATTTCTGTTCCTTTGAGATGCGGCTAGGTCAAGCGGTAGGGCGAACAACAGTGCGGCGGCGGTCTTTAGGTGGGCTGAACCCACCAAATCCCCAGTGACTTCATCCATATCCAGGCGCTGCCGGACTTCTCGGGTATGCACCCCGGTGGCGTCGCACACATCCACGACAACAAACCACGGCTCGCCGTTGTGATCGATCACACGGAGGTCGGGAACATGTGGATTTGTGTCATGGCGCCAAGGCCCTCAGGAGCCCGTTCAAGGCGGGCAAAAAAAACCGTGTAGGGGTGTGCAGGAAGGTCGGGATGCAGGCTTGGCGGGGCCGAGAGGGGCCTGGGCGATTAACCCACTCATTAGGTGAAGCCAATGGGAATCCGGCAACCGCATCCCACTCGACCTCGCCGCCGAGCGAGTGATTACCACCCCCATTAGGTAGAGCCAGCGAAACTATCGAATGGTGCGATGGAGTCGTGATGCGTAAGGGGAGGGGGATCACCTAAAGGTGTCAAGAAGATTTCCTTCACGATTCCAGAAGGTACATCTCTCATGAGGATGATCAGAAAAAGAAGAAACCTTAGAGATTCATCCTGAAGATGAACCAGTTGATGACCTCTCAACAGTGCCTTGCGGTCGAGCCAACTGGGGTCCTTCAGTCTTCACCCTCACGGCGAGATTCATTCATGGTCTCACCCGTGCAACGGCCTCCCTCCGTTGTCCTATCGCCAACGGCTTGATACCCGTCCCGCTCACCTCTACGTGATACCAAGCCGTTGCCGATAGGGCGCACCCCGACCATCCCTTGGCGAAGCCCCGCAAGCGTCTCCGTGGCGTTTGGTGGGGCTTCGTCGCTTCCATCCTTCAACCAATGAAATCAATGAACGATGTACCTCATACGCCCGGCGAGGAAATCCTCATCGAGCGCAAGATCACGTTTCGCAATTCCACCTTCGGGGGCCTGAAGACCTACATCCGGGAGCACGAACACCGGACAGGAGAGCGGCTGACGAATGCCGCAGCCGTAGATCGCCTGCTACGTGCTCAGTTGGCCTATATGGTCAATCGCCGGGCGGCACACGAGATGATGACCTTGGCAAACCCGAAAGCCGCCGCTGCGCTCCAGAGCGTAGACAACAAGGAAGGTGCAGCGTGAGGAAACGCGATGGACGTTCCTTGCTCAGCACGATCAACACGGTTCCTACCTCCACGATGCTGACCCTCGGGCTTGCGCAGTCACAGGCCGAACGCATCATCCGAGTGCGCCGGGTACTGCCCTTGATGGACGACCGCAGAATTCCCAACCTTGACGCTCGCAAGCTTTGGGAGCGCATCGGACGGCCACACGGGCGATTCCGAGACTGGGCTGACCACTACATCAAACCAATGATGGAGCGCTCAGGGACTTGCGCGGAAATAGGCGCGAAACTCGTTCAGCCTAAGATCGGGCGCCCCTCCAAGGAGTACATACTGAGCCGCGATGTGGCGGCCCACCTGTCCATGATGGCGAACACGCCTGAGGGCGAGGACATCCGAGCATACTTCCTCGACATGGAAGACCTCGCGCACCGTCTCACAGTTCACCTCGGGGTCCGCGTTTCGGCCATTGTGGAAACCGATGCCCAGGTCGCCCACCTGTTCCGCAAACGTGCAGGCGACGACGCCAGGGCGGGACGCATCTCGAAAGAGGCCGTGTGCTCTCAGGCGACGGAGCGGGAGAAGCTGCTGAAGGGCATCGTGTGTGAAGTTCTAACGGGGCACTCTACGGCGCACTGGCGACAGGCCTTCGGGCGCGGTGTGCGAGATGTGCTCGACACAGGAGACGCGAAGCTCTACGCCAAATGCTACGAGTCGGCCCGTGCTGCCATTGAATCGCGCTTGATCACCACTCAGCAGGCGCTACGGAAATTCTTGGCGGCTTCATATGGAGGTCGGGTCGATCTTGCGACGTACCAGCAGACCGGCTAATGCAGCCGCGAAGGGCGGCCGGTGTCGCCCTCAATTTTCCACATTGTGATGAGCCCGAGAGGGAATCTGTTTTTAAAAGACGAAGGCCCTCAGGCTGACCCTTAAAACTCCCGATAGCCCATCCCTCCGAATCTTTTTCTCCGAGCCCCGATGCCTTCCCCGGTGTCGGGGCTTTCTTCTTTGTCCCTACGAACCTACGAGCCCCAACATGGCAGACAAGCAACCTCGGCGCGTGCTCCGCGCTTACTCCCTTCCGGTCGAACTTTTCGACCACCTCCAGGCCGTCAAACGGCAACGCCAATCGGACATCGATCGACGCATCGGCAAAGTTGCTTGCGAAGGCGATGCCGAATGGGTTAGCACCAGCGAGGCCCTAAGCGGCATCGTGTATGCCCATCGTCTGCTCACCTCGGCCGCTGAGCGGGGCGGCATGTCTGTAGACCAACTGGCGGGCGCACTCGCCATTCATGGGTTCAAGGTGGCGCTTCCGCGCGGAACCGTGGAGGTGGGAGCGTGAGGGCACCGAACACAAGCGCTGCGAGCCTCCTCCCGCAAGACGCGGCAGAGCATCTTGCGGCATATCAGCGTGACTGCGGTCATGCGAACCAGCTTGAGGCGCTGATAGAAATCATCCGCACTCATGCTGTCATCGCCGAGATGACTGCCCGTGAGGGTAGCTCGATGTCAGTCATTGAGAAAAACACGCGTGTCGCCAATGAATGGCACAAGCAGGGCGTTCGTGGAACTCCTGCCATGCCCGACACAACCGGCGCCGTCGCGCATTGAGAGGCGAGCATGTGTGAACCAGTAACTATCGGCGCTCTCACCATCACAGCCGGTCAGATGGCCGCCGCCGCCACTGCGGTTAGTGCTGGGATGGCGCTCTATGGTCAGAAGCAAAACGCGAAGGCCGTGAACTCGGCCAACGAGGCGAAGCGTGTCGCCACCCACGCGGCGGCGGTGGAGAACTACACGCAGGCCAACCGCCAGGGCATCGAGGACCGCGAGAACGCCTCCGTAGAAGCCACCCTCATCGACCGCGAAAGGGCATCCCGTTTGGGGGCCGCTCGGGTCTCCGCTGGTGCTGCCGGGATCGGGGGAGCTTCGGTTGACGCCCTGCTGCTCGACCTGTCCGGCAAGGGCCTTGAAGCGGGCACCACGAGCGAGATGAACTACGCACGCCAGCAGGCCGCACTGCAGGATCAGGTGAACAACATCGGGATCAGCCAGCGCAGCCAACTCAGCGCCATCCGCGACATCGGCGGGCCGGGCGTAGCGGACTACATCGGAGCGGGCCTGCGGGTGGGCGGCGCCTACGCCAACACCCAGATCAAGCAAGACCAAAGGATTACGCGATGAGTCGCCTTCAAATCTCCGATCAGTTCGGCGGCGAGCGGCTGCAAACGCAGGCTCGACCGGTGGCCCTCACGGAACAGGTAGCGGCGCCCCGTGAGGACGGCCGTTGGAAAGCCCTTGCGGATGCCTTCGCAAATGGCGCTGGCCTGGCTGACACCTTGCGCCAGCAGAAGGAAGTGGAGGATGCCGAGGCCGCGAAGCGCTGGGCGCAGTCCATGACGGTCTCCGAGCTGGGCAAGGCCATCAAGGAAGGCAAGATGCTGCCCTCGCAGTCGCCCGTCTTTGTGGGCACCGCGCAGCACATCTGGGGGGTCAACTCCTACGAGGCCGGCATGCGCGACCTCACGTCCAAGCTCACCAGCGGGGAACTCAAGTTCGACTCCCCAGAGGCCGCCGACCGCTACCTCACGGAGTGGCGCAACACGACCCTGTCCGGGGCCAGCAAGTACGCCGTTGCGGGCTTCGATAAGAGTTACGCTCAGTCCCGCGACAAGGTGATGGATCAGGTCAGCAAGATCAACGATCAGAAGTGGGTGGAGAACGCTTCGGTACAGGCCTCCGACTACCTCGCGAACAGCCTCAACAAGGTCGCCTCGCCGGACTTCAAGGGAACCCCTCAGGACGCCATCGCGGCGGTCATGAAGGACTACCAGCTCCTCCGCCATACGAAGACCCTGCCGGATGCTGCGGGCAAGCAAGCCCTGGCGGACCTCGGTACGCGGCTCGCCACGAGTGGGCGCAAGGACCTCCTCTCGGCGTTCCTCGACAGTGACCTAGAGGGCATCGGTTCGGTGCGTGGGATGCTGGGCGAGACGAAGGCTGCGACCTGGCAGAACCACGCCACAACGGTCTACGACGGCCAGCAGCGCAAGCGGATCGATGACGAGGTGCTGCCGTTCTACACGCAGGCAAGCGCCGGCCACCTCAGTCCAACGAAGTTCCGCGAATGGGCGCTGTCCCCGCAGAACAAGGACTACATCTCCGCCGCCACGATTCATTCCATCGAGCAATCCAACCTCTCAGCCATCGCGCACCAGCAGAAGGAGTTCGAGAAGTCGCAGATCGCGGGTGCCGTTGCCGCTGCGGACGCAAGCGCCGACCGAGCCATCGAGGGCGCATTGATGAACGGGAACCTGCCCATGGTGATGGGGACCCGCAAGCCTCAGGTTCTCTCGAAGGCTGGGGAGGTCAAAGACCTGACGGACAGTGACGTGAAGGAACGGGCCGAGAAGATCGCCGTTCGGCGCACCGAAGGGATGCCCTTCGAGCAACAGGTCGGGTTCTTCGCTCAGAACGGCCTTAAGAACCCCAATTGGGAAGCCACGATCAACGCCGGATTCTTCAACCTGAACACCATCGGCGTGGACTCCAAGGGGAAGCCTACCGGTGTTCTGAACGACGCCGGAAAGCAGGCCGTGGACCTGTTCAAGAAGCTCGACACCTACGGCGACTACGCCAAGAGCCTCATGTCGGAGAAGCAGTACCAACGTTTCAGCGACATCGCGTTCCTCAACCGCATGGGGCGTAGCGTCGATGACGCCGCAGGCATCTCGACGGCGGCCGATGTGGCGGCCATCGAAGGAAGTGACGTGGACAAGCTGGTCAAGAAGGTTCACGCACAGGTGGGCCAGATTCAAGCGGACCCGTTCTACAAATGGGATTGGGCACAGCGGGCGTGGGGCGACAACACGGTGGCGAACACCGTGCAGATGACCAGCACGCTCCGCCGCTACGCCACACTCCTGGCGCACAGCGGGCAGTACGGGGATGCCTACTCGGCCATCACGGCGGCATTCCAGCAACTCGCCAATCCCGCGATCTCTACAAAGGTCAATGGGACGGTGTACCTCCGTAGCGAGATGCCGGTGGGACCTCCCTCGCGTACCCCCGAGGAGTGGTTCGAGCGATTCATCAACGAAGTCCCAAAGGCTCGCGCCAAGGAGCTTTCGGCGAGCAATCATGATGTTCGTCTCGAATGGAATGCGGCCTTCAAGGCATATCAGGCGTACATCGGAGGGATGCCGATGACTAATTCCGATAACTCGCTCGCCGTGTATTCGAAGGCCGAGATTCAGGGGTGGTACGCCACTCAGCACAAGATCGATGTGACGCAGGCCGCCGCGAAGGGGGCCGCACGAGTGCAGGACATCCGAGACACCCGCGCCGCTGGCGAGCGAGCTGCGGAATGGGCACGCAACGAAATGGGCAAGCCGAAGCCGCCCAAGGCCGAAGCCGCCCCGGCGCCTCTCGTGCCCCCCTCCATGGCCGTCTTTACGGACTTTTGGAAGACGCCTGAAGGCCAAGCCGAGGCCGCCCGCATTCGCGGGAAGTAACCACACCCCCGAGGGCTCACCTCGGGTTCATCTCAAGGAACATACATGGGTCAACCGACCTCGACGGGGGAAGTCCGTCAGTTCACTCTCGACATCGAGAGGAAGTATGGCCTGCCGGAAGGCACGCTCTACAAGCAAGCAGACATCGAATCCAGCTTCGGCAAGAACATGCTCAGCCCCAAGGGGGCGCGAGGATGGTTCGGATTCATGCCGGCGACAGCGAGGGAATACGGCCTGGCAGACCCCGACGACTTCGCCTCGTCCGCCGATGCCGCTGGTCGAAAGATGCGTGACCTCCTGAAGAAGCACGATGGCAACCTCGATTACGCCCTTGTGGACTACAACGGCGGCGGGAAGGCCGTCTCCGCGCTGCGAGCCGGGAAGCCCTGGCAGGAGTCGGCAGGCTACCTGGCGAAGTTCCATGGGAAGACCCTGGAGGAAATCGCCGGGCGTACCTCGCTGTCGCCCATCCCGATGGGAGAGCAGTTCACCTCTCAGGTCACGCACTCATCATCGGTTGTGCCACTCGCTTCCGAGCTTGCTTTGGCACAGCGCCAACGCGAAGCCACCTATGGGGGCCTCGTAAACGGCGTGTCCTCTCTGCCAACCGCCGTCCGTCTTGGCTTTGAGACTCAGAACACCGTCTATAACTTCTTCAAGGACCAAGGCGTCAGCAGCGCCTCAACGGAACTGTTTGGCTGGAATACGAAGGAGGCTCAAGCCCTTCTCAGTGAATTCCCGGCGGACCATTGGGGGTACCTTTTGCAGGGAACCACACCGGATGGCGTGAACCTTCGCGCTCAAAGGCTCCGCGAGGTCATGGAGAAAGAGAAGGCGTTGGGGAGCATGGGTCTTGGCCCCGCCTTGATAGGCGGCATCGTTGGCGGTCTGCCCGATCTACCGACGCTCCTTGCCTTCGTCCCTACGGCTGGTGCAGCGAGCTTCCTTATCAAAGCATCTCGACTGACCAACGTTGCGCGCCTGGGCTTGATGGGAGCGGCATCCAACGTGGCCTATGACTCGGTGATGAATCAGTTCAAGCCCACGGCAACCGTCGATGACCTCTATGTGTCGGGCCTATTTGGGTTGGGGCTGGGAGCGTTGTCGGGTGGCCTTGTCAGTCCTCGCCGTATGGGTGTGCTGGGCGAGGACCTAGAACGCCTGCGCCAGTGGGGTCTCGGAGAAGGTAAGAAGGGCCTGAAAGGAGAACTCGAGGAGTTCGCCGGGCGGTCTGGCGTGAAGCCTCCCGAGGGCTGGTCAAAGGGCGTCGATGACTGGCTCAACAACCGGCCCGGCAAAGCCCCTGAAGTTCCCCCTGTGGGAATCATCCGGGAAGGCCCCTCTGCGCCCCTCCCGCGCCCCGGTATCGATGAGGGCAGGCTACCCCCTTTGGAACGCCCCGAACCTCCTACGCGAGCGCCTGGCGATGTTCCCGCGAAGAACCCTACCGGCAAGCCTTGGGATGAACAGTGGGACAAGCCGATCCGGCGGAACAACCGGGGCGCCCCCAACATCCTCGACCTCCCGCCCCTGCGCAAGGTCAGTCACCTCGCCGACTACGTTCGCACCTACTCGGCCAACCCGGACATCGTGGCGCTCATGGATCGCGCCCTGAAGGGCATTGACCTGCGCAAGCTGCGGTTCGACGTGGTTGACCCGCGTGTCCGCCTGGACGGGCTCAACGTGGACTCCAGCGTAGCGCAGAAGCTGAACGGGGCCTATGGTTTGGTCTCCACGCCCCACGGCTCCTCAGGCGAGGGCATCCAGCTCGCCCTTCGCGGCTACGGCTGGGGCCGAGACGCTCACGGACTCAATGAGGAGACCTTCGTCCACGAGCTGCTGCACGCAGCCACCGTGTACAAAATGCTGCGTGTGCAGAGCGGGAAGACACAGGGCATGCACCCGAAGTCCGTGCAGGCCATTCAAGAGCTGGAGAAGCTGCACAAGGACGTGTCTGCTATCGGCATCCCTCCTCGGTTCCAAACGCAGATGAGCGACTCATTCGAGTTCATCAGCTACGGCTTGACGCAGCGGCCGTTCCAAGAGTGGCTCAAGTCCATCAACGTGGACGGTCCCAAAACCACCCTTTGGACCCGCTTTACCGAAAGCCTGCGGAAGCTCCTCGGGATGTCCCCGAGCGAGGGCACCGCATACGCGAAGCTCATCGACCTCAGTGACCACCTCCTGCGGAAGTCGGGGATCGAGAACAAACCGAAGGTCACCCCGCAGTCCTTCGAGCCAGCCGGTGAGCACATCACCAAAGCAGACCTTGACGCGGCAGACGCATCGGGCATCCCCCCAGTGTTCGGCTGGGGCCTCGGCTTGGAACACAAGCTGATGAACAAGAAGCTCCCCCCTTCTGTCCGCTCCCTCGCATCGAAACTGTTCGGCACCACGGTGGGCCACAAGGGCCACGCGGTGGTGGAGCGGAATGCCTGGGACGAGACCATCCAGCGGGCCGAAGGGTGGACCGCCGACATGCGAAAGACAACCTATGCGGCCTTCGGGAAGTGGTTCGATGCGTCCGGACGGAAGTTCCACGAGAAGGGCGAAGCGTTCGAGGAGTTCGGGACGCTGGTCGGCAACTACGTGCGAGGCTTCGAGGGGGACTTCCCGGCTGAGGTGAAGCAGGCCGGCAACCATCTGCGGAAGCTGTACGCGGACGTGGCCGACGAAATCAACAACCCGGCGAAGCGTAGCGGCGGGATGAAGCGCGGCCTGACAGAGACCGAGGTCCTCGACGAGGTAACCGGGGAGCGCCTATGGGTCGGAAAGCTGGAGAAGAACGCGAACTACCTGCCGCGCAAGCACGACGCCAGGAAGTGGGACGAGATGGTCCGCACCTGGGGCCGCGAAGCGGTCGAAGGCTGGTGGGCCAATGCCTTCCGAAAGGCCAACCCCGAGCGCACCTCCGAGGACGCCTCGAAGTGGGCCGGGTGGTACGTGCGGACGGTCGAAGAAGCGCACATGAATCGGTCGGCCGATCACCTCGAAGAGATGATGACGGGCTACGACGAAAAGGCCCTTCTGGAATCCCTGATCCGCAACGGTGGGTTCACCGAGGCGCAAGGCCGCCAGGTCATCCGGGACATGTTCAAGGACCCGTCTTCGGATGCCGGCCGCACCGCCTCTAGCCTCCGCCACCGGAACACGGTCAACGAGACTCATGCGGAGCGATGGAAGAAAGGCGATGAGGACGTAGAGGTCACCCTCAACGACTTCATCCAGTCCAACGCCCTGGATGTCTCTGAGTCGTACTTCCGGCGCACCGCCTCAAGCATCGCCCTGGCCGACCGTCTCGACATCTACAAGCAGTCCGACATCGGGCGCCTGATCGATGACGCCACAGCGAAGACCTTCGGGCAGGACGGGTTCAGCGAGGCTGCCGCAGTGCAGGCCAAGAAGGACCTCAAGTTCGCCGTGGACCGCATCCAAGGGATCCCCCAAGAGGAGTTCTCCACGCTCAACAAAGCGATGGCGCAGTGGCGCGACTTCAACGTCATCCGCCTAATGGGCGGCGCAGTGTGGAATCAGGTCACAGAGCTCTCGCAGATCGTTGGATCGATGGGATGGAAGGCCACGCTGGGCGCGGTCGGCGAGCTGCGAGCGCTGCGCCGGGACATCGCTACCGGCAAGGCGCCTCATGACTTCCTCGACCACCTTGAGAACACCATCGGAGGCGTCGGGTCGGAGTACGTGGCACGCCTCGACTTCAGCCCCAAGGACGACTGGGTTCGCTACAAGGGCGACACGGCCATGAACCGGCGCCTCGATGCGCTCGACAGTGGCACGAAGAAGGTCGCGAAGGGTGTCCTCGACTACACCGGGATGACCGGAACGATGATCCAGCAAAAGCGGATTCACGCCATCGCGCTCATGAACCACTTCGTAAACGCTGCAACGGGTGAGCCGAGCAAGTTTCTCTCGAAGGAGCGCCTGGCATGGATGGGCATGAGCGAGGCCGACTACTCGGCGCTGAACAAAGGCATCGCAGCGCATACCAAGGGAGCCTCTACGGGTGACTTCGGGAAGAAGACGGACTTTGACTTCAAGGGGTTCGCGAAGGAGTCCCCCGAGCTGAACTCGATGCTCATGAACGCCCTCCATCGCGAGACCCGCCGCGTGGTGCAGGAGAACGACTTGGCCTCCATGGTTCCCCTCATGGGCACCACGTTGGGCAAGACGATCTTCCAGTTCATGAACTTCTCGATTCACGGCTGGAACAAGTCGATGCTGTTCGCGATGAACTACAGGGACTTCTCGACACTCTCGACGGTCCTCCACGGTTCGTTCTTCGCCTCGCTGGCCTACATGGGCCGCACGCAGCTCAGCGCCATGGGCATGGACGAATCGCAGCGGGAGGAGTACCTGAAGAAGCGCATGAGTACCAAGCAGATCGTTGCGAATAGCTTTGGTCGAATCAGCCAAGCCTCTCTTCTTCCGACCGCTTACGACACCACCTTGGGCAACTTCACGGGGGCCATGTTCGCGGGCACACGGACCACCTCGGACGTGACCAGCTTCGCAAGCAACCCAACGCTACAGGCGGTCAACGGCGTGTTGTCGCTTGGGAAGATGGTGCGCAACGCCGCATCGGATGACTTGCAGACCACGCAACGCGATGTGAAGACCTGGGGGAAGCTGATCCCCCTCAACAACACAGCACTCGTTTCGCCGTTTCTAAACGCCCTCGCGAACGACTTCCCCACCAACGAAGACGCCACGAAGTAACCCTTCCACGTCCGCCTCAAAGCCCCCGTAGGTTCACGCCTCGGGGGCTTTTTTTTAATCCTGCAAGGGGACCGAGTTACTCCCGGAGGGCAGCTCATTTCATAACATAATGCCATTGACCGCTTGCCTGCAAGACTCACACCCAAAGGCGAAGAATTCTTGGACCATGATGGAGGGCGCCACATAACTCTTAGACGGCTAGCAGCGACCTGCAACGGTCGCGAACGTGCCGGGTTAGGGGTTTGTTGATTCGCCGGCCCAGCCGCATTCCCGCAAGAGTTGTAGTAATGCGGGTAGAGCAATCTCTAGTTGCTTCTCCGCCAAGTCAGGGAGGTATTGATTCTCTGGAGGGGGTGCAGTGGGGAAATCGCCTCGCTGTTGGGCAGACATCAAAACCTCCCTGAGTCGGGCGTTTTCCTGCGTGAAATCTTCCATGTATATGCAGTGGTCCAAGATGAGCCGGTCTTTCCTGGCTGTCATGAACGCGCGCACCTGTGCTATGGCTTCCATCTGAGCCTCGTAGAATCCATAAATAGCTCTTTGCAGTAGGTTCTTTGATCCCGGCCAGTTCTGGATAGCCGTCTGATAGGCCCGTTCACGCAAGGCATGATTTTGAATCTGACCGATGCCGATCCCTAAGGCTTCGAAAAGGGGATTTTTCCGCTTCGCCGCGCCTGACCAATAGCTATCCATCCAAGCGATATCGGAAGAGAAGAGATCTTCGGTGATCCATTCTGTATCCGCGACCGTCAATTGCTCTGCGGAAAATCGAACTTCGGAAATGTAGTCTTTTTTCCAGCCTGGAATACGCCATTCAGAGAGGGCTCGCAAGGCGTCTTTCATAGAGGTGAACATGTAGACGCAGCGCAGCCGCGATACCGCATGTGGGTGGCCCTCGATGCGAGATTTCTCCAGTACCAGCTCGCGCTTGAGCCATCGTGGGCGAGAAAGAGCAAAGGACTCCCGCAGCTTGCTGGACAGAAAAAGGCTTATGAAATTTGCGTGGTTATCCGGCCCTGGGTCGCCCACTGAGCGAAGTCGGCCAATCGCCACCTCCCACGCTACAAGGGGATCATCGATGTTCAAGTATGCGAAGAACTTCTCGGGCATAGAGGGTGTTGCTCATGCTACGGGGCTCACAGTGAGCAACCCGAGGCCGGGGTATTGGATTGCCTCGACGGCCCCCTGAACCTCTTGCAGCGTTCGGTGGTCGTAGATCACGGTGCCGATGCTGCCTACCGTCTTGTGTCCGGTGACCTTGTCCATGGTGCCCTCGCTATGGCCCGCTTTGCGCATCAGTGGGCGAACTGTGTGCCGGAAGCAGTGGAAGTCGGGGCGAGTGCCGGTGAGACCCAGGGCGTTGCGATGTTCCTTGAACCAGCGCCCGAAGTAGTCGCTCGGCTTCCCTTCGCGCAATGGGAGGGCCGGCCATAGGGATTCGCTGCGGGAGTCCCTGACGGTCTGCACGTATCGTAGAAATCCGAGCCGCACCAACTCGCTATGAATGGGCACGCTGCGGTGTCCCGCTTCACTCTTGATGCTCTGGCCTTCGCCTTCGTTGGTCAGCACGAGCACATCGATGCCCTCGACCTTCTGAACATCGACCGTCCGAAGCTGGCAGAGTTCTCCCAGGCGGGTTCCCGTGAAGATACCCAAGAGGGGTATCCAGTAGGCCGCCTCCCGGCCACCATAGCGAGCGTCGGGGAGGGCGTAGGCGGTGTGCAGCGGTGCAGCGAACAACGTCGCCAGTTCGGCATTCGTCCACGGCCTCCGCTTGTTCGTCGTTGTGGTCTTGATGTCCAAGCCGCGCCACGGCTGCTTAGGTATCCATTCGAGGGTTTCATGAGCGAACTTCAAGAGGGACTTGATGTTCGTCAGCCGGTCACGAGCGGTCTTTGTTGTGTTGCAGTTCTCGCGCAACCATGTTCGGTACGTGTCGCCGATCTCTCGTGTGATGTCGGCAAGGGCGAGCCCCTTGTGCTGCCCCTCGAACTGCTTCAGGGCACGGTCATAGACTGCGAGAGAGTCGGTGGAGCGCGCCTTGTCGCCTGACACTTTCCACTTGTCGTAGACATCGCGCAGGGTCCGGGCTTTGGCCTTGGCGACGGTTGTGACGAGCTGTGAGGTGTGCGGAACTGCCGGGGTTTCAATGGCCTCACCAGCATCTCTCTTGGCGGCCTCTTGTCGTGCCTTCCGATACGCCAGCAGGCATGCGGCTAGAGCCTCCTGGGCGCCTTCTCCGTTGGGATCGAAGGCGATCCCCAGCTTGAGCGCCTCAAAGCGCACCAAGGGAAGGACGGCGGCACGCCTGCGCTTTGCCAGATCGACCCCTGCGCGGGCATCAAGCAGGGCGTTCAATCCCGCCAAGGTTTCGGCGTCGTCGTCGCTCAGGCCAGCCCCAGGTGAGGTGTCGCGCAGGGGAGGGCGGTAGGGCGTAGGGCCGCCGATGCAAAGCGCGGTCCGCCCCCGGTGTTCGGCGGCCTTTACCGTATCGGTGAATGGGGTAAGTATTGTGGCGTCATCGCGTAAGGCGTCGTCCTGTCGGAGCACCCGAGCGCGGACCCTGAGGGCCAGCTCTGGCGTGATGACCGAAAGCGGTAGGGGCTTTAGTTCGCGGCGCTTTGCTGCGAATTCAGCCAGCCATTCGGCTCGCTTCATGGTGCCCCGCGTGGTGGCCTCTCGGCGATCGCTAGTGCCTAGAGCGAGGTTCACCGCTCGCCTACCGTAGACCTCGCGAAGGTCGGGTGGGATAACGATGTTGAGGTACCACCGCGATCCCCGCGCATTGAGCCCCGTGAGGGTGCCTGCCATGTCTTTCTCCAAGGTCATGGCTGTGCGAGGTTCTACAGGAAGGTTCTACAGACCGAGGCTCGTAACCCCTTGTCAGCGCGTAAGTTCTTGAGAACTCACGGCTTTCTCGATGTTAGTTGACGAGCCTTACCCCTGGCACTGACTACGCAGTTAGGGCTGCTTGGTTCCCCACCTGACCCGGTTGGCCACTTCACCATGCAGGGAGGCCCGTCAGCGGCGATTCTAACCTCGCTCGCGTTGCCCCCTTCGCCGGGGCGGTGAATCGATCGATGAGAAACATCGAAGAGGCGGACGCCGAAGGCCCCCTTCGCGGCTTTTAGAATGGGCGCAATGTCCTATATCGTGCTCGCCCGCAAGTTCCGTCCGAAAACCTTCGCTGAGATGGTCGGTCAGGGGCACGTGGTGCAGGCGCTCGAGAACGCGCTCACCACCCAGCGCCTGCATCACGCCTACCTGTTCACCGGCACGCGCGGCGTGGGCAAGACCACCGTCTCGCGCATCCTGGCCAAGTCGCTCAACTGCCAGGGGCCGGACGGGCAGGGCGGCATCACCGCCACGCCCTGCGGCGTGTGCCAGGCCTGCCGCGACATCGACGCCGGCCGCTTCGTCGACTACACCGAGCTCGACGCGGCCTCGAACCGCGGCGTCGACGAGGTGCAGTCGCTGCTCGAGCAGGCGGTCTACAAGCCGGTGCAGGGCCGCTTCAAGGTCTTCATGATCGACGAAGTGCACATGCTGACCAACACCGCGTTCAACGCGATGCTGAAGACGCTCGAAGAGCCGCCCGAGTACCTCAAGTTCGTGCTGGCCACCACCGATCCGCAGAAGGTGCCGGTCACGGTGCTGTCGCGCTGCCTGCAGTTCAACCTGCGCCCGATGGCGCCCGAGACGGTGCTGGAGCACCTGACCTCGGTGCTGCAGACCGAGCAGGTGCCGGCCGAGCCGCAGGCGCTGCGCCTACTCGCGCGCGCGGCGCGCGGCTCGATGCGCGACGCGCTCTCGCTGACCGACCAGGCGATCGCCTTCGGCAACGGCGAGCTGGTCGAGGCCGGCGTGCGCCAGATGCTCGGCAGCGTCGACCGCGGCCATGTGTTCCGCCTGATCGAGGCGCTCGCGCAGGGCGACGGCAAGACCGTGGTCGAGACCTCCGAGGCGCTGCGCATCGACGGCATGTCGGCCGCTTCCACGCTCGAGGAAATGACCGCGGTGCTGCAGGCCATGGCGGTGCTGCAGGCCGTGCCTTCGCGCGCCGAGGCCGCCACATCCGCCACCGATCCCGACGCGGCCGACACCGCGCGGCTCGCGCTGCTGATGCCGGCCGACGAAACGCAACTGCTCTACAGCCTGTGCCTGCACGGCCGCGGCGAGCTCGGCCTCGCGCCCGACGAATACGCCGCGCTCACGATGGTGCTGCTGCGGCTGCTGGCGTTCAAGCCTTCGCAGAACGCGGCCGGCTCGGCCTCCGCGGAAAAAAAAACTCTGAATGAAGCCCCGGCGGCGGCGCCGGC